>JBGSWX010000471.1:0-1762 GCA_041751695.1 Burkholderiaceae bacterium
CGAAAGATTTCGCCGGTGGCAGCCGCGATCGTGCGCGGCAGCTCGCCGTACTCGCCGTGCCGCGACACGAGGGTCAGTGCGCGATTGAAACCCGCGCCTGGCAACGGCAGCGGCGTGACTGCTGCCGGATCTGCGCGCGCCTGCAACAGACACAATGGTGTGATCAAGGCCCAGCCAATGTCGGCGGCGACCATCGCGACCAAGCTCTCGGCCGTATCGATCTCCAGTCGATGCGGTGGAACGACTCCTTCCGCACGCAAATAGCGTTCGATCTGCGCTCCGATGTGCGAATCGATGTTGAAGCGCACCAGCGGCGCAATGGTGGCGAGGCGCGCTAAGGTGGGCTCGAGCTCGTCGTCCGCCAGCCGCCGCGGCAGCAGCGGTACATACGATTCTTCGAGCAATCGATGACACTCGAACGCGACCTCTGAGTCCGGCGGGTTGGTGGTGACGATCATGTCGAGCTGGCGTTCGAGCAGCGCGTCGCCCAGGCCTGGTGACAAGCCCGAGCTCACATGCAAATGCACGGCGGACGACAACAGACGCTTGATCAGTGGCGGGCCGATGGTTGCAGCAAACGAATCGACCATGCCGATGCGCAGTGTTTGCGCTTCACCGCAGGCTTGCTCGCGCACTGTCTTGTAAAGCGTCTCGGCTTCTGCCACCAGCGCGCCGCCGCGCAGGCGCAATGCAGACCCAGCGGCGGTCAATGCCAACGGTCGCCGCTCGCGATCGATCAACACCGCGCCGACGCTCTCTTCAAGCTGACTTGCGATGCGCACGGCGGGCATGATGAACGAACTGAGCGGCGTGCGCATATGAAATGGGATCAAATGGCTCGCTGAGCGTCATCCTCCGGGCGAGACTCGCAGAACTCGACACTGCTGGAGATGTGGCCGCTTCCGCGACACAGTTTTTCAACGGAATAGGCCGATTCCAGTCAGTCAATGTAAGAACGATCGGACGTTCTTAGGCGCGCGCGCTACAGAATGAAGCGCAGCCCGGCCGCACCGGACAAATCGCTTTGCATCGTCGGCACGCGACTCTAGTTGTTCCGAACAAACGCTACCGGTGGGCCGCGCGTTCCGGCAGCCGGAGAAGCTTCATCAGCTCGCCGACATCCTTTAACTCCTCGATGCGCCACACGAGGTCGAGCACCGTCTTTGTTTGACCGCGGTTCAGCCCACCCCACGCCGCGCATTGGCGGAATTTCTCGGCGAGCTCTTCATCGGTCATCGGATTCGCCGGGCTGCCCTTGCCGAAGTCGGCCTGACCCTTCACCACGGAACCGTCGTCGAGTTCAACTTCGATGATCGTGGTCATCTTGTCGAAACCGGCGGCTTCCGCTTCGGGATGCACGCCGAAGTTCACCTTCTTGATCATCGCCTGCACATCCGCGCGGTTGACCACGTCATCGGTAAATTGTTCGAGACCTCCTTTGCGCTCGAGCAGCAGGATCGCCATGCAGAATTCCATGCTGAACTTCGCCTGCAGCTCGTTACTCGGACGATGATGGATCAGTGCGTTCGGCATATTGTGGTTGGTGCCGACGGCAACACGCTTCACGCGCTCCGGCTTCAGATCGTGGCGCAGGATGAGCTCCATCATCACGGCCATGCCCGGATGTGTGAGCGAGCCGCTCGGATGCGGCTTGATCGAAACGCCGGGAAAGGCGAAAGTCCACGGCTCGCCGAGCTTGCCGTCGATCATCTCAGGGCTGTAGCCGCCGCCCGCCGCGCGGAAAAATCCGCGATCGGCTTCG
>JBGSWX010000472.1:0-1831 GCA_041751695.1 Burkholderiaceae bacterium
GAGCGGATACGTGGGGGACCCCAACGCGAGCACGTACATCACGATCGCCTCGCTGTAGCCGTCCCAGCAGTAGTTCAGAAAGCCGCTTTCGGGTTTCCAGCCGTGGCTGATAGTGGGATTGCCGTTCTCCGCCCAGCGCCAGTCGATGCGGCGATATAGCGCGTCGGCCAGTTCGCGCAGCTCGGTTTCTTCCGGCGTATTCGCCGTGAAGTACATCGCGGCCGTCAGCACGCCGGCGATCAGCAGCGCGGTGTCGATCATCGACAGCTCAGAGCGCCACACGCGTTTGCCGGTTTGCATGTCGAGAAAGTGGAAGTAGAAGCCTTTGTAGCCGGTAGCGTCGGCAGTTCCGCTTTGGTCACTGTCGCGGAAGAAACGCAGCGTGGCGACCGCACAAGCCACTGCATCAGCGCGCGCCATCCAGCCGCGCTCGACCGCGATCGGATACGCCGACAGTGCGAATCCGACCACTGCGATGCTGCATGGCGAGTTTTCGCGCGAGGTATCGGCGATCAGTCCGTTGGCCGGGTTCACCACTTGCCTGAAGTAGCCGAACGCGGCGCGCTGTAGATCGTCCAGCAGCGCCTCATCCGTCAAGGGTGATGTTTCAGCCAAGATTTATAAACAATTCAAACGTTTGCGGGTGCAGCTATGCAAGGTAGTCGATGTTGCGCTCTCGCGCTTACACAAGGCGCAAGATCAACGTAATGACGCCGACGAAAAGCGGACTAACGAAAATACAGCAGAAACACAACACGCCGCAGCAAGCGTAGGAGCGGTTCGATGCCTCAGTCAGACAAAAAGACAACTCCATGGAAATGGATCATCCCCGCGGCTGTCGTAGTTGCCGTGTTCGCCGCTTGGTTCTTCCTCCCGGTCAAAGACTGGCTCGAAACGTTTAGTCAGTGGATCGAGGGTCTCGGGGTCTGGGGCGGCGTTGTGTTCATCATCGTTTACGCGCTTGCGACGCTGGTGCTCGCGCCGGGCGCTTTGTTCACGCTTGCCGCCGGCCTGGTGTTTGGTGCCTGGGGGTTTCCGGTCGTGATGATCGGAGCAACGCTGGGGGCCGCACTCGCGTTCCTGGTCGCGCGTTACCTGCTGCGCGAAAAGATCAAGCAGGCGATGGACAAGCGGCCAAAGTTCAAGGCGGTGGATGAAGCCGTCACCGAAGGCGGCTGGAAAATCGTTCTGCTGCTGCGCCTGAGTCCGCTGGTGCCGTTCAATCTGCAGAATTATTTTTTCGGCGTTACCGAGATCAAATTCTGGCCCTACATCGCTGCGACATTCGCCGGAATCATTCCCGGCGTGATCTTGTATTTGTACCTTGGCGCGATCGGCGGCGCACTGACCGGCGACAGCGAGTTCGGAGCGCCGCAGTGGATCTTCCTCGGCGTTGGCCTGGCGGCCACCATCGCGATGGCCGTGCTGGTGACGCGAAAGGCGAAGCAGAAGCTCGAAGAAGCGGGCGTAGGCGGCAAGGAGTCCAAGCCGAAAGGCGGGGCGAAAAAAGAAGGCGGAGCTCCAAAGGCGAAGCTTGCCCAATCCTGATGACCGCATGAGGCCGCTCGTCAAGGTTGCGGTCGGTGTCGTCGCGGTTGCGGCGATCATCTTCACGGCGGCCGCGCTTTATTTCGCGGTGATCTTCGATGCGAATCGTTACAAGCCGGAGTTGATCGCGGCGGCGCGTGCAGCGACCGGGCGCGAGCTTGCGATCGACGGCGATCTAGCGCTCGGTCTGTTCCCGCGGCCGCATGCACGCATCGGTGCGGCGCGTCTGCTGAATCCAAAGGGTGTTGAAGGCGCCGTGGTCGAGCTCGCGTCGGCGCGTGCC
>JBGSWX010000473.1:0-1547 GCA_041751695.1 Burkholderiaceae bacterium
CACTTGCTCGGCCGGAAGTTGTCACCGGCGGCTGCTCGCTGCACACACTAACTAAAGCGCTGCGGCGCGGATCCGCTGCGAACTACTTCTTCGCACGCGGATCATCGGCCGGGTTTACATACGTGATTGTCCACGGCCCGATGCCGTGCAGCTGCAGCACCGTCTCCCCCTTAGTCCAGGCAAAGTGCTGCATTCCGGCGGGCCAGAAGCCGTATGTTCCCGCTGGCATCGCGCGGGTGGCCGACTGATCGAACTTGTCGCCCATGCCAAGATTGAAAGTGCCTGAGATAACGGTGATGCGTTCAACTTTCGGGTGCGTGTGCGGTTGGATCTTGTAGCTGTCGGGCATCGATAGACGCATCAGGAATGGGCCTTCCTTTGCAGGATCGCCTTCCAGAACAGCAAACTTTGCTCCGGGCGGCAGCGAGCCGGGGCCATTTTTCCATTTGATCTCCGACGGCGCGTAAAGAGTCATCTCGTCCGCCTGAACTTGTGGACTGAGCGCAATCGACGCGACCAACAGAGTTAACGCGAGCGGCAAAGCTTTTTTCATGGGTGACCTCAATGAGAGTGAATGCGGTTGGTATCAACTGACTTCGCGATCGCTGCGGTTGACGGCGCCGGTTGGCGCTTCGGCTCCTCATCGCCCACAAAACGCGCGTAGTCTTTCATCTGCAACCCGTAAATTGCCTGCGTGCGCGTCACGAAACGCCGCAGCGAATCTGCAGCTTGCGCTGCGTGCGCACAGGCGGTCGCATCGACGCGCGCCAACGGACGCCCATCGCACTTGAACTCAGCTTGCGCGGCGGGGGCAATCGCGGCTGACAAAATCGCGCCTGAGAAGAGCGCGAGATATGAGCGAGGTAAAGCTTTCATCCAAATCTCCTTTTGAAGTCTGGCGGGCTCGGCGAGCGACCGCGCCGTTGAGTGGCTGCGCTGAGATTGCCGACAGCGAAGGCAGCTAGACGATGCCGCCGGCTGTTGCCATCGGTGCCAGCACCATCACGGCGAACGTGCTGGTCGATGCCAATGTGGCGAGCATGAGCAGAACGATGCGTTGGGCGATCGATTTGCGGTTCATCGGAAACTCCTTGTCGGTGGGTGTCGATGGACGCATCGTCTGCCAACAGCCCCTTTAGGTCTTTGGGTCGCGCATTAATCTGTCCTAATCGTTATGAATCCGCCGCCGCAAAACGCGCCAAGCGCCGGTTAAGCTTCGCTCGCTACACCAGCTGCCGATGGACACTGCAACTTCCGAGTTCTGCTTCGGCGCCGTTCGGCTCGATGTCGAGCAGCGCCGGCTGCTGATCGACGGCCAGCCCGCCAAACTTGGCGCCCGCGCGTTCGACGTACTGCTTGCACTGGTCGAGCGGCGCGACCGCACCATCAGCAAGAACGAGTTGTTCGACTTGGTCTGGCCCGGGGTGGTGGTGGAGGAAAACAACTTGTCGGTGCACATTTCAGCTCTGCGCAAGCTGCTCGGGCCACACGTGATCGCAACGATTCCCGGGCGGTTACCGGTTCACGGCGAAGCTTGATTCGTCATC
>JBGSWX010000474.1:0-1530 GCA_041751695.1 Burkholderiaceae bacterium
TTGCGCGACTCGTGCACGAACTCGATCGGGTCTTCGATCGTCAGGATGTGCCCGTACAGATTGTTGTTGACATGATCGACCATGGCAGCCAGCGTGGTCGATTTGCCCGAGCCGGTCGGGCCGGTGACCAGCACCAGGCCGCGCGGCCTGCTCGAAAACTCGGCAAACACACGCGGCGCCTGCAGCTCTTCAAGCGACAGCACGCGCGACGGAATCGTTCGCAGCACCGCTGCGGCGCCGCGATCCTGGTTAAACGCGTTGACGCGGAAGCGCGCCAGCCCCGGCAGGTCGAACGAAAAATCGGTCTCCAGATTCTCGTCGTACTGTTTGCGCTGCGCGTCGTTCATGATGTCGTAAATCATGCCGTGCACGTCTTTGTGCTCGAGCGGCGGCAGATTGATGCGCCGAACGTCGCCGTGCACGCGGATCATCGGCGGCAGCCCGGCCGACAAATGCAGGTCCGATGCCTTGTTTTTGACGGAAAATGCGAGCAGTTCTGAAATGTCCATGGCGGGCGGCGTTGGCCTCCGTGCGTATGCGTAGAGTCGGCGTCACTACGCGACCCAAGGGTCGAAGCGTAGCGCGCGCGATGATTCCGGTGTTCCCATAAAAAAGCTAGAAATAGCTAGAAAACACAAGCCTCTAGGCTCGTTTGCTCAAGACGATGTTGAGTTTGCCGACTTTGCCCGTGAACTTGCAAGCCAATTTGAAGGCGGTGGACGAGCGCATTACCAAGGCTGCGCGAGCCGCGGGCCGGGACCCGTCATCCGTGCGGCTGCTGGCGGTCAGCAAGGCGTTTCCAGCCACGGTCCTAGCGCAGGCGGTACGGGCGGGGCAGCGCGCTTTTGGCGAAAACTACGTGCAGGAGGCGCTGGTCAAGATGGATGAACTTGCCAATTCGGCGCGTGAGCCGGGTATCGAGTGGCACTTCATTGGCCCGATTCAGAGCAACAAGACGCGCCTGATTGCCGAGCGATTCGACTGGGTGCAGTCGGTCGATCGGCTGAAGATTGCGGAGCGGCTGGCCGAACAGCGTCCGCAGGAGCTGCCGCCCATCAACGTGCTGCTGCAGGTCAACGTCAGCGGCGAAGCGAGCAAAGGCGGCGTCGCGCCGGATCAACTCGGTGAACTCGCAGGCACCGTCGCGGCCCTGCCACGCCTGCGCCTGCGCGGCTTGATGGCGATTCCCGCGCCGGAGGCCGACGTTGCCAAGCAGCGGATTGGCCTGGCGTACATGAAGAAGTTGTTTGAACGGCTGCGCCACGACGGGCTGCCGATCGACGTACTCTCGATGGGCATGTCGGACGATCTGGAAGCCGCCGTCGCCGAGGGTTCGACGATGGTTCGCATCGGCACCGCCATTTTCGGCTTACGGATTGCTCAGCGATGAACATCGCATTCGTCGGAGGCGGCAACATGGCCGGCGCGCTGATCGGCGGCATGCTCGGCGCCGGCTTCGACGCCGCGCTTATCCACGTGCTCGAGGTTGACTCCGCGCGCAGCGCGGAAATGTCGCAACGTCACCGCGTC
>JBGSWX010000475.1:0-3244 GCA_041751695.1 Burkholderiaceae bacterium
GGCGGCGCCGCGACGCTGCGCGAGGTGGCCGCAGCGCTCGAGCGCTTCAAGGCCAGCGGCAAGCCGATCTACGCGTGGGGTGAGAGCTACAGCCAGGCTCAGTACTACGTCGCGGCGCACGCGAACGAGGTGTACCTGCACCCGGCCGGCGCGATCGCCGTGCGCGGGCTCGACGCAACGCGTGGCTACTACAAAACCTTACTCGACAAGCTGGGCGTCAAAGTCAATGCGTTTCAGGCCGGGCGGTTCAAGAGTTTTTCCGAGCCGTTCACCCGCACCGGTGCGACGCAGGAAGCCAAGGAGGCCGATGCCTTTCTGTTGAATGGCTTATGGTCGTTCTGGACCGGCGACGTCGAGCGTGCGCGCAAGTTGAAGCCCGGGACCGTGAATGCGGTGATCGCAGAGTTGCCGCAGCGCCTGGCGGCCGCCGAAGGCAGCATCGCCAGGCTGGCGCTCAACGAGCGGTTAATAGACGGACTGAAGACACGCGATCAGTTTCGCGCGCAGCTGCTGCAGGCGGGAGCTCCGCTTAGCAGCGAAGACAAGGAAACGTTCCGGCAGGTGTCGCTATATGCGTACCTGCGCAGCACAAATCAGCCGCTTTCCGGCGATGCGGTCGGCATCATCGTCGCGCAGGGCGAAATCACCGGCGGCGACGCACAACAAGGCCGCATCGGTGCGCGCACGATGGTCGAGTTGTTTCAGCACGCGCGACAGGACGACAGCATCAAGGCGGTGGTGTTGCGGATCGATTCTCCGGGCGGGCTGGTGCTGGCTTCCGAAGTCATCCGCGAGCAGCTCGATCTGACGCGCAAGGCCGGCAAGCCGGTGGTGGCCTCGATGGGCGATGTCGCCGCGTCCGGCGGCTACTGGATCGCGATGGGAGCTGACGAAGTCATCGCCGATCCAGCGACGATCACGGGATCGATCGGCGTGTTCGGCCTGGTGCCGACGTTCGAAGGCACGATGGAAAAGATCGGCGTCAGTCTTGACGGCGTGTCGACCACCTGGCTCGCCGGCGCGACCGACCTGCGCCAACCGCTCGACAAACGCCTGGTGCAATCACTCGAGCTGGTGGTCAACTCGAACTATCGCGAATTCATCGGCTTGGTCGCCGAGCGGCGCGGCTCGACGCCGGAAAAAATCAACGAGGTTGCGCAAGGCCGGGTGTGGACCGGCGCGCAGGCCAAGGAGCGCGGCCTGATCGACACCCTCGGCGGTATCGACGTCGCGATAAAAAGCGCAGCCAAGCGCGCCAATCTGGGCGAGGCATATCGGCTCGATTACGTCGAGCCCGAGCCCCGCGGCATCTATCGATACTTGTCGCTGTTCTTCGGCCGGATCGCGGCCGCCGTGCGGTCCGAGCTCGGCTTGGGTAGCTTACTCGGGCGCGAAGGCGCCGCCGTCAGGCGCGACCTTCAACTGCTGTTCGGCGCGCGCGCGAATCCGCTGGCCGCCATTTCGTACTGTTTCTGCGAGCTCCGGTAGCCCCGCAAAGCGAGCGACCAGGCGGCGATTGCCGCCCAGTTCCGACCTTTGGCGGAGCGTGAAAGTGTTCGCAGGCGCGGGCTTCTAAGATAGTATGCCTTCACGTCGGCCGCCGGCCGGCCGGTTGTTCCCACTTCTGGATTGTTCAACCTCAGGCCAACGTGGTTCATGGACATCAGTGCGCTTGGTACGCGGAAACCCGGTGCCCGCAAGCTGCAGATCCTGCAGATGCTCGCCTCGATGCTCGAGGACCCCAAGGGTGAAAAGGTCACCACCGCTGCGCTGGCGGCGCGGCTGAATGTGTCCGAAGCGGCGCTGTATCGCCACTTTGCGAGCAAGGCGCAGATGTTCGAAGGGTTGATCGAGTTCATCGAAACGACGATCTTCGGCCTCGTCAACAAGATCAGCACCGAAGAAACTTCAGGATTGAAACAAGCGCGCGCGATGGTGGCGATGCTGCTCGATTTCGCGCAGACCAATCGCGGCATGACGCGCGTACTGATTGGGGATGCACTGGTCAACGAAAACGAGCGGCTGCAGGAGCGTATGAATCAGTTTTTCGAGCGCATCGAAGCGTCGATCAAGCAAAGCTTCAAGGTCGCAGTCGGTGAGAACGAGCTGCCCGAGACGTTCGATCCGGGTGCGCGCGCCGCGCTGGTGCTCGCGTTCGTGCTCGGTCGCTGGCACCGGTTTGCGAAAAGCGGATTTCGGAAGGCGCCGGCCGAGGGGCTCGAAGCGCAGATGCCCGCGTTGCTGAGCTAGCCGCAAACCGGGCACCCCGGGTCGGGCGTGATGCGCACCGAGTGCCAGCGCATCGTCAGCGCGTCGAGCATCAGCAGCCAGCCGTGCAAACTTTCCCCGATGTCGGCCGCGAGCTTTAGCGCTTCGGCGGCCTGCATCGTGCCGATGATGCCCGTCAGCGGTGCGAACACTCCCATGATCGAGCACAGCTCATCTTCTTCCTCATTTTCTCCGACAGCCGGGGGGAACACGCACGCGTAGCACAGCGAGTCTTTCCGCCGCAGATCAAACACCGCCAGTTGGCCATCGAACCGGATGGCAGCGCCGGAGACCAAAGGTTTGCGATGCGCAACACACGCTGAGTTGATCGCATGGCGTGTGACGAAGTTGTCCGAGCAATCGAGCACAACCGTCGCCTCCCGCACCAACTCATCGAGTGCGGCGGCATCGACCCGGCGCGCGAGCGGAATTACTTCGACCTGCGGATTGATGGCGTGCAACGCAACCCGCCCGGATTCCGCTTTTGGCGTTCCGACGCGCTCGGTAGTGTGCAGGATCTGCCTCTGCAGATTGGTCAGATCGACTTTATCGCCGTCGGCCAGCACGATGCTGGCGACACCAGCCGAAGCGAGGTAGTACGCCGCGGGCGAGCCCAGGCCCCCCGCGCCGATCACCAGCATGCGCGCTGCGCGGATCTTTTCCTGGCCTTCGACGCCGATCTCGTTTAAGAGAATGTGGCGCGAGTAGCGCAACAGTTCGCTGTCGTTCACTTCAAAACGTTCATCTCAAAAGAAAACGGGCCGCAGCGCGGCCCGTTGTGCCACCCATTTGCTCTCTAGCGCGCGGCGGGAACCGCAGTCGCAGCAACGCTATCAGGCTTCGGCTTGGCAACTTCAACTGGCTTGCCCTTCAAATGGTTGAGCGCCTGGATCAACTGATAGTCCTCGGGGGTGCCCCAGTCGTAGCGCTTGGGCGATACGGTCTTGCCGTCGATCGGCTTGACCGGCGGCGCGGA
>JBGSWX010000476.1:0-2966 GCA_041751695.1 Burkholderiaceae bacterium
CGATCTGCACGCGCGCCGCGGCACTCGGAAAATCGACAAAGAAGATTTCGTCAAAGCGGCCCTTGCGAATCAATTCGGGCGGCAGCTGCGAAATATCGTTCGAGGTGGCCACGATGAACACCGGCTCGGTGCGTTCGGACATCCATGTCAGCAGGCTCCCTAGCACGCGGCGCGAAACGCCGCCGTCGCCGTCGCCACTATCGGTTGAAATTCCTTTTTCGATCTCGTCGATCCACAGCACGCACGGCGACATCGCCTCGGCAGCGGAGAACGCGTTGCGCAGATTTCGCTCGGTCTCGCCGTAGTACTTGTTATAAAGCGCGCCGAAATCGAGCCGCATCAACGGCACGCCCCATTCGCCGGCAACCGCACGCGCGGCCAGGCTCTTGCCGCCGCCCTGCACGCCGAGCAGCACAATGCCCTTGGGTCGATCGACGTTGGCCGAGCTCGGATCGAGAAACGGCTTGCGGCGCAGCGAGATCCAGTGCTTGAGTCGCACCAACCCGCCCACCGCGTCAAACTTCACCTTGCTCTCTTCATACGCCAGCGAAGCCGCGCCGCCGAGCGCTTCGTACTTGGTGGCGAGCACACGCCGCACATCGTCCTGGCTGATCGCACCGTCGTCGCGCAGCGCCTGGCGCACCAGCCGCCGCACGTCGTCCTGCTCCATGCCGAGCAGATGCATGATCAGCATCTCGAGCGCCTGCTTGTCGCCGCGCGGCCGCTCGCCGGTTTGGTTTTCATAGCGCTTGGCTTCTTCGTTGACCAGCGTGCGAATCGCATCGCGATCGGGCAGCAGCGGATGAAAGTGCGCGGAAAGCCGCAGCACTTCGGACGGCAGCTCGTCGAGCCGCGGGCTGATGAACACCAGCGTGCGCGCCGACTTCGAATGCGCCAGCGCGATCTCGCGAATCAGCCGCATCGAGATCGGATCCTTGAAGCCCGGATGCGCATCGCACAGCACGTAGATGCCGTTCTGCGCGGTCTTGTCGATGTGCTTCAACATGTCGAGCAGGTCGTTGGTCTGATAGATCGCCTCCTCACGACCATGGCGGCGGATGCCGCACGTGATGCTCCACGTCATCAGCACCTGGCTTTCGAGGTTCGCCGCCTTGGCGAGCAGCTCGAGGATGCGCGGCTCCTCGTGCGACTCGATCAGGATGATCGGAAAGCGCGAGCGCAGCAGCGCGCACAGCTCTTGAACTTCGTCACGGACGTCGGGCATGGTCTTCCGAGGAGACGTCAAATCGAGTCCAGCGGACGGCCTTCATCGGCGATCGGCTGCTGACCGATGTATTGGCGGCAACGATATCGAACGCCAGCTTAAGTGCAATCAGCAGCAGCGCTCCCAATATCGGCAGCTTCAACATGGCAACCAGGATGCCGCTGACGATGATCGTGATGTGCAGAATGATGATGCGGCCGTATGGCGCGAACATCAGCGCAGGCAGCAGCGCCGGTTGCAGCGCAGGCTGTGCGCGCGTGGCACCCCACCAGCGACAAAATGCAGCGGCCTGCAACAGCGCGATGCCGGCGGCGGCAAACCAGCCGTCGCGATCGGCAAGCAGGTAGTCGAGCATGCGGCCAAGCGGGGCGAACAAACCGCCAGGCGAACTACCGAGCTCGGTTTGTCCGAACAGCGATACGACGAATACTCCGTGTCCGACGGTAAACATCCCATAGTGCACGGTGAAAAAAGTCGCCAGCGCGAGCGCTGCGATGAGGCCGTAGATCCCTAACCGCGCGCCGCTGGTGAGGATCTTTGCAACGTTGAACACACCGATGAGCACGTTTTCAAACCAGAACAGCGCAATCACGACGAATACGGACCAGCCGAGCACGAGGACACCGTACGCAACGATCGCCGCAGCGGCGCCCGCCAGCACGATGTCGATCAGGCGCCACTTGCCGGCGTCGTCCATTAACGCACCCAATCGACCCAGCCGAGATAGGCCGTCGCCAGAATGACGCCGCCAAACGCGATGCGATACCACGCAAAGACCGTGAAGTCATGCGTCGTCAGATAACGAATCAACCAGCGGATGCAGATCAACGCGGAAGCAAAAGCGAACACCAGCCCGACCGCGAACGTCGGAACATCGGCCGCGACGAACAGCTCTCGCTGCTTCCACACCGAATAGACTCCAGCGCCGATCAGCGTCGGAATGGCCAGATAAAAGCTGAACTCGGTCGCCGCCTTGCGCGACAGGCCAAATAACATGCCGCCGATGATCGTGGCGCCCGAGCGGCTGGTGCCCGGAATCAGCGCGGCGCACTGCACGAGACCCACCTTCAGCGCGTCAAGCGCCGACATGTCATCGACCGACTCGACTCTCGAGACGCGGGCGCCCTGCAAGTCGCGCTCGCCAAAGGCTCGATGATGCCGCCGCTCGACCCACAAGATGATGAGGCCGCCGATGACGAATGCCAGCGCAACCGGCACCGGATGAAACAGCCGCGCTTTGATCATGTCCCCGAGCGCCAGGCCGAGCACCACGGCGGGCACGAACGCCACGCACACATTCAATGCAAACCGCTGTGCGTTGCAGTCGTGAAAAATACCTGCCACCGTGGCCGCCAGCTTCACCCGATATTCCCAGATGACCGCGAACATCGCGCCGGTCTGAATCGCGATCTCGAACGTCGCCACCTTTTCGCCGGTGAAGCGCAACAGCGAGCTGGCGACGATCAGATGCCCGGTCGATGAAATCGGCAGGAACTCCGTCAAGCCTTCGACGATGCCGAGGATCGCCGCCTTGACGAGGATGAGGAATTCCATCGGGCGCGATGTTAACGCGCTGCATCAGCAGTGGCGTCCAGCTCGTGCGCTGCAGCGCGTTCGAGAGAATCGGCAAGCCGGCGCGCTAGCAAAAGGGCGGTACCCGTGTCGCCGCCGCGCGCCGCATGCGCCAGCGCGCTGACCAAACCTGCATCGCCGTTGAGACCGCCAGCGGCGGCACGCCGTT
>JBGSWX010000477.1:0-3430 GCA_041751695.1 Burkholderiaceae bacterium
GGCAGGCGTCTGCGCGGTTACGCGCGATACGCCCGCCAGCCCCGTGGCCGCGAGCGCGCCCGATGCGGTGGCAAGCAGCCGGCGACGCGCCAAATCGGTTTGGGTTTTCATTCGCAACTCCAGAGCACAACGTAGAGAGCAGGCAATATACCGCGCGGATCACGCAATTCACTGACCCGCGGATCACGCTAAAACGTGGGCGCGATCACTTAGCCTGCGCTTCGATTTTGCGCTGCAGTTCGTCGAGCCGCGCCTGCACCTTGCCCTGCCGCGTGCGATATTCGTTCGGCCTCTCACCGGCCGGGCGAGCCAGGTTGGAGAGCGACGCCTCCCACGCAGTTTGATAGTCCTTCAGCGCCGCTTTGGCCGGCGTCGAGGTGGCCTGCTTGGCGGCTGAGCCATACATGTCGCGTCCCTTGACCAGGGTTTCCTGCACGCACGCACGATGGTCATCGTCCGGCGGCGGCGATCCGGTCACCGTGGATTGACCCTCGTTGACCAACGCAAAGCGGTCGTATTTGACGACGTAGTCGCGATACTTGTTGCTGCACGTGATGTAGCCCAGGCGAGTGCCGACCATGTAGCGCGAGACCGCCTCGGGCGGGGCAGGGTCGGCAGGGCGAATTTTTTGGGCCGAAGCCGCGTCGCTGAAAACTGCCGCAATCAGCACTGCGGCCGACACCAACGCACCCGTCATTATTTTCATGATGACTCCTTGAATAGTGGGCCGAGATTAGCGCCGAAAACAAACAGCGAGCAACCGCTGCGGCGGCACCCTGCATAACGCGCGGCGCTGGCAATGGCTTACGAAGTCGGCCGCAGGCGCTTGCGGGCCGCGTCGATCGCGCTCGTCAGGTAGCCTTCGTAGAAACCCGAGCGATCGAGCCCGACCAGTGGCTCGCCGAGCGTTTGCAGCGACTGGTCGAACAGAGCGACCACCGGAACGACCTTCACGTTGAAGCGAGCGGCAAAGATCGCTTCGGTGATCTTCGCGCCGGTCAGATCAATAATCGGCCGCTCCGAGGTGATGTCGACTTCATGCAGCAGAAACTCCGGCGCGGCATTGCGCGCCTGCTCAACCAAGCGCGGCGCCAGATAGTTGCGCCGGACCTCACGGCAAAATGGGCAGCCCGGCGTGCTGAACAAGATCAGCAGCGGCGCCTTGTGGCGCGCAACCATCGCGACGAGTGCACGCAGATCTTCAATCGGCGGCAGATGCTTGTCCTGCGCTGCCGTCTGAGCGTGCGCCCCACGCCCGATGCCTAGCATTCCTGTCGCAGCTGCGATCAGGAACACTCGCCTCTGAGCACTCACGCCATCCCCGGGTTTGTCTGCGCGCCCTTGATCACTGGCAGGTTCAATCGCGGCGGCGGCACGGACCGCTGATCCTTCAGATAGCTCGCCACGATGTTCCAGATCGGCTCGCCTTGCGCGCCCTCCGCGACCGGCGCCCAACCCGCGACTTTGTAGGTCTTGTCGGCGTCGATCAGCGTGCCGCCGAGCCGCATGTCACCGATGCGCTGGCCGATGCTCGCCGTGGGATCGATTGAATACTGCAGGCCGCCCGTGCGCACCATGTCGCCGCCCTGCTGCAGATACGGGTCGGGATTGAACAGGTTGTCAGCGACGTCTTCGAGAATCGTTTTGATCGTGGCGCCGGAGAGGTCGTTGACTGTCGTGTAGGGATAAGTGACCGCGGTCTGGTCCATCAAGTGTTCCATCATGATCGTCTGGCCGGGAAGCAGCGACGTGCCCCAGCGAAAGCCGGGCGAAAACGCGATCTCGGCGCCGCGCACTTTCATCAGCGCATCGCAAATCAATTGATCGAAGGTGCCGTTGAAGTTGCCGCGTCGGTATAGCAGCCCTTCGCTGACCGCGAGCTTTTCGCTCAGCCGCGCTGCGAACGGCGCGCGCACGCGCTGGATGTGCGCGGCCATGTCAGGATCGGCCGGCAACAGATTAGAAAATACGGGCAACAGTTTGTAGCGATAGTCGCTGACCTTGCCGCCCTTGACGTCGAAGTCGAGCACCGCGAGAAACTTGCCGTTGCTGCCGGCGTTGGTGACCAGCGTCGTGCCGCCGGCGTTCTTGACCGGTGTCGGCTGCGGCACGCCGTCGTGCGTGTGTCCGCCGAGGATGGCGTCGATGCCGCGCACCCGCGTCGCCATTTTCAGATCGACGTCCATGCCGTTGTGCGATAGCAGGACGACGACCTGCGCGCCCTTGCCGCGCACGTCGTCGACCATCTTCTGCATGTTCTCTTCCTGGATGCCGAAGGTCCAGTCGGGAACGAAGTAGCGCGGGTTGGCGATCGGCGTGTACGGAAACGCCTGACCGATGATGCCGACGCTCACGCCGTTTAACTCCTTCATCGTGTAGGGCGGAAACACCGGGTCACCGAAGTCGGTCGTCTTGACGTTCTGCGCGATGAAGTCGATGTGCCCCTTCAAATCCTTGTCGACGATTTCCTGCACGCGCTTGGCGCCGTACGTCATTTCCCAGTGCGCCGTCATCACGTTCACACTCAGCAGCTTGGCCGCGTCGACCATGTCCTGCGCGTGGGTCCACAGCGCCGTTGCCGAACCCTGCCACGTGTCGCCGCCGTCGAGCAACAGCGCGCCCGGCCGGCTCGCCCTGATCCGCTTGATCAACGTAGACAGATGCGCGAAGCCACCGACCTTGCCGTAGGTGCGCGCGGCCTGCGCGAAGTCCAGATAGGTGAATGCGTGCGCTTGCGGCGTCGCGCGAGCAATGTTGAAGTGCTTCAGCAGATGCTCGCCGACCAGATGCGGCGGCTGGCCGAAGGCGCCGCCTACGCCCAGATTAACGCTGGGCTCGCGAAAGTGAATCGGCAGCAGCTGCGCGTGGCAGTCGGTGAAGTGCAGCAAGTGCACATTGCCGAAGCGCGGCAGCTCGTACATCGACGCCGAGCGCGCGCCGAGCGAGGCGCGTGACGCGATCGGCATCCCCGCCGATGCGGCTGCGGCCAGCATCTGCAAAAACTCACGGCGCTCCATCACTTTCCGGCGAAGCGCGACAACGCCGCGATGTCTTCCGGAAACATTTCACCGCGATGCACGAATACCACGGTGCCATTGGCATCGACGACGTACGTTTCGGGCAGCGTGCGATTGCGCCCGAACCAGCGGTCGACATCGCCGTTGCGCATCGCAACGTTGAATGTGTAGCCGCGCTTGGCCAGATACTCCTTGGCCGCCTGCTCGGTTTGATCGATTGAAAATGCAAGCACCTTAAGGCCGCGCCCCTCGTGAGCGTCGTGCAGCTTCTGCACGTGCGGGTTCTGCGCGGCGCAAAACGGGCACCAGGATGCCCAGATTTGCACCACCACCGCATTGCCGGCGAGCTCATTGCCCTTCAGCGTGCGGCCGTCGAGCAGGGCAATATCACGCCATTGCACAACGCTTCCGAC
>JBGSWX010000478.1:0-2585 GCA_041751695.1 Burkholderiaceae bacterium
CGTGCTGGCGCTCGGCGCGCTGCTGCTGGCGCTGCTCGCATCGCGCGCGGGCGGCTCATCGAGCGGCGATGTGGCGCAAGCGGCCATTATCGGCACGCAGGCGGCGTTGATCCAACAACAGCTGAATTTTTCGCGCGAGGCCGAGCGGGAAGCGGATCGGGTCGGCTTCCAGACGCTGACCGACGCCGGTTACGACAGCCGCGGCATGGAATCATTCTTCGGCCGCCTGCAATCGGGCACGCGCCTCTATGAGAGCGCGGCACCGGCGTACTTGCGCACGCATCCGATGACCGTCGAGCGCATCTCGGACATGCAGAACCGCACACGCAATTTGCGCATTAAGCAGCGGCCCGACAGCCTGGCTTTCCAGTTGGTTCGCGCCCGTCTGCGCGTGCTGCAGGAAAATTCGACGCAGGGGTGGCGCGATGCGCTCGAGTACTTCAACGACCAGCTGAAGAATCAAACGGCGGCGTCTGAAATCGCGACGCGATACGGCATCGCGGTGGCTGCGCTGAAGTTGAATCAGCCCGAGCTTGCGGTGCAAGCCGCGCAAACAGCGCGCAGGCTGTCGGCTGCGCCGTCTCCGGTGCTCGACAAGATCGTTGCCGAGGCCCGGTTTGCTGCCGCTCGCAGCGACGACGAGCGTGCGGCGGCGGTCAAGCTGGCCAGCGATACCGCGACTCGATTTCCATTGTCGTCATTGGCGACCAGCCACTATCTCGACGTATTGAATCAGACCAGTCAGCACGACGCAGCGATCGCGTTCTTGCGCACGCAAGAGGCGATCCAGCGCACACAACCCGCGTACCACGCGTTAATGGGCCGCTCGCACGCGGCGTTGAATCGCCGCTCGCTGCAGCATCAGTCGATCGCCGAGATGTACGCGCTGCTCGGCGCCCCGCAAGCGGCGGTCAATCAGCTCGAGCTGGCTCGCCGCGCCAACGACGGCGACTTTTATACGATGTCTGAGATCGACGCGCGCCTGCGTGACCTGCAGGCCGAAGTCAAGCGCGATCAGGAAAACATTCGGGAAGCTTCGCGCCGCGGGCCGGAGGAGCGGACGCGGCGTTAATCAGCCGTCCGTACAATCGCGCTTGCGCAGATCCGGGTGCATCCCGCACCGATATTCAGCAATGAAAGCCGAAAACGATTCACTGATCGCAGCGAGTGCGTCCGTAGGGCAGCCGATCGAGACCGACGCGGTCATCATCGGTGCCGGGCCGGTGGGACTGTTCCAGGTGTTCGAGCTCGGCCTGCTTGAAATCAAGGCGCATGTGATCGACTCGCTGCCTGAAGTAGGCGGCCAGTGCACCGAGCTTTATCCCGACAAGCCGATCTACGACATCCCGGCGATACCGGTGTGCAGCGGCCAGGAGTTGACCGACGCGCTGCTAAACCAGATCAAACCGTTCGGCGCCACGTTCCACCTCGGGCAGGAAGTGGCGGCTGTGCAGAAGCAGGACGACGGGCGCTTTTTCGTCGAAACCAGCAAGGGAACGCGCTTTACCACGAAGGTCGTGATCGTCGCCGGCGGTGTGGGTTCGTTTCAGCCGCGCACGTTGAAAGTCGAAGGCATCGATCGATTTGCCGGCACGCAGTTGCACTATCGGGTGAAAGATCCTGCGCAATTGGCCGGCAAGCGGCTGGTGATCGCGGGCGGCGGCGACTCGGCACTCGATTGGGCACTGGCCTTCGTCGGCAAGGCCGAGAGTGTCGTGCTGGTCCATCGTCGCGACGGATTTCGCGCCGCGCCCGCATCGGTGGCGAAAATGAAAGCGTATTGCGAACAGCACCGGATGCAGCTTCTGCTGGGTACGGTCAGCGGTTTTGAGGAAAGCGATGGGCGCATGACCGAAGTGCGCGTCACCTCGCCGGATAGCGTGACGCGGCGCTTGCCGCTCGATCACCTGCTGGTGTTCTTCGGGTTGTCACCGAGGCTCGGTCCGATCGCCGGCTGGGGGTTCGAACTCGAGCGCAAGCAAATACGCGTCGATACCGAAAAATTTGAAACCAACATCCCCGGAATTTTCGCCGTCGGCGACATCAACAGCTATCCGGGGAAAAAGAAACTGATTCTGTCGGGCTTTCACGAAGCCGCACTCGCCGCGTTCGGCGCCACACGCTACGTCTTCCCGGATCGCAAAATCCACCTGCAGTACACGACGACCAGCCCCAAGCTGCACAAGATCCTCGGGGTCGAGTCGCCGACGTTCGACTGAACCGCCGCCCTAGCCTTAACTCCGTTTCGACGATTGCGGCTTCCTCATAAAGCCCAGCACCTCGGGCACGCGCGCTGATTTGATGCGCTCGATCGGCACGTGATTGTCGTGATTCACGTGCAGCCCTTCGGTCTTCAACTCGGCGCCAATTTCACCCGCGTTCCACGCCGCAAGCGACTTGTCGTCCAGCATCTCGCCGTTTTCATCGACGATGCGCTCGGCAAACGCCAGCGTGTCGCGATCGTCGAGTACGCCGGGCCCGAGTTCGGTTTCAAAATAAAGCCGGCCGCTTTCGTCGGCAAACGCCTGCCGCAGTTCGCGCGGATGAGTACCGGTGTGCGTGGCGAGCCGCTTGAATTCATCGAG
>JBGSWX010000479.1:0-2714 GCA_041751695.1 Burkholderiaceae bacterium
CCCCAGCCAGCCGAACAGCAGCGCGGCGGCCACCAGTGTCGTCAGCGCCAGCGCCGGCGGCACTTCGACCGTGCGGCGCTCGATCAGGGGCGTCAGCAAATAGGATTCGATGGTCTGAATCGCGCCGAACAAGATGGCGACATACAGCACCTGCGTGGGTCCATCCAGCAGTGCGAACAGTGCGGCCGGGATAAACGCCAGCAACGGCCCGATATTCGGGATGAAGTCGAGCAGCGCGGCAATCAGCGCGAGCGCGGCCGCCAGCGGAACGCCGAGCGCGGCCAGGCCGATGAATACCGCAACTCCCACGATCACCATCGAAAGCGCTTTGCCGATCAGCCACCAGCGCAATGTTTCGCCCATCGCATGCAAGACCTCGCGCGCCCGGTCGCGCTGCGCCATCGGAAACAGGCGCACGGTGCCTTCGACGTAGGGTCGCGGATCGGCGGCCAGATAAAGCGCGATCACCAGCACCAGCACGATGTTGGCCAGCGCCGCGAGCGTGCCCGACACCGCGCCGGTCACCTTGCCCGCCACGCCGGGGGAAGCAATCAACGAATCGGTGCGCGGCGCGCTGTCGATCAGGGTTTCGAGCCAGGCAAAGCGACTCAGCTCGAGTTGCAGACGCTGCATGGCTGCCGGCAACGCGGCGCGTAATTCGCGCACCTGCTCGCCGATCGACGGCGCGATCAGCCAGCCGGCTATCGTGAATGTAAGGGCCAGTAAAACGACGACGACCGCGAGCGCCCACCCGGGCGGAATGCGCGCGTACTTTGATACCCCCTCGGAAAGCGCTCGCAGCATCACCGCCAGCAAAATGGCCGCGAACAGCAGCAGGACAATCTCTCCCGCGAAAACGAGCACCAGCACGGCGAGCGCGGCGAATACCATCTTGGCGACGGTGCGAGCGTTCATGGGCGGCCTTTGCCTTCGGGCACACGCATTGCACTAACGCTTGCGTTCAGACGAGGAGTCGCAATGAGAAAGCTTGCAGCGTTAATTGCCATTGTCTTTTTGGCGGCGGGTTGTGGCACGGTGGGTGGATCGGCCGGCGGTGGAGGCGGAGGCGTAACTCAAGATAACGTAAAGCCTTAAGGCGCGCGCGAGCGCTGTTCGAGCGACGACCATTGCTCGAACTTTGCGGCGATGCTGTGTTCGATTGCCTCGATGCGCAGTCGGTCGGCTTTGATTGAATTCGCTTGCGTACGGTGGTAGTCGGCGTGGCTCATGCGCGAAGAAATCTCTCGTTGTTCGTCTTCCAGGGATTCGATTTCCATCGGCAGTGCCAGCAGTAGGCGCTGCTCTTTGAAAGAAAGCTTCGCAGATTGGACTCTCGGGCGCACAGCGGTCACTGCCGTGCCGGAAACTTCGACGGCGCGGTTCGCTGCGCGCGGGCGTTGCTGCAGCCAGTCTGAGTAGCCGCCGACGTACTCGCGCCAGACTCCTGCACCTTCGGCCACCAGCGTCTGCGTCACGACGTTGTCCAGAAACGCGCGGTCGTGACTGACCAGCAGCAGCGTGCCGGAATACTCCTGCAGGGTTGCTTCGAGCAGCTCGAGCGATTCGATATCCAGGTCATTGGTCGGCTCATCGAGCACCAGCAAATTGGCCGGTCGCGCGAACAGGCGTGCCAGCAGTAAACGATTGCGCTCGCCGCCCGACAACGTCTTGACCGGCGCTTCCGCGCGCTGCGGCGGAAACAGGAAATCGCCGAGGTAGGTCATCACATGCTTGCGCTCGCGCCCGATCTCTATCCAGTCCGAGCCGGGGCTGATCGTGTCGGCCACCGTGGCTTCCGGGTCCAACGCATCGCGCATTTGGTCGAAGTACGCCACCTGCACGTTGGTGCCGACGCGCACCGTGCCGCTGTCGGGCGCGAGCGTTCCCAGCATCAGCCGCAGCAGGGTGGTCTTGCCCGCACCGTTGGGCCCGATCAGTCCGATCCGATCGCCTCGAGTAATACGCATCGACCAACGATCGGCGATCACGGTCGCGCTTTTGGGTTCACCAAAACGTTTGCTCACGTCGGTCAATTCGGCGACTAATTTGCCCGAGCGCTCTCCGGTGTCGACGCTGAGCTTGATGTTGCCCGCCTGTTCGCGGCGCGCCATGCGTGCCCGCCGCAGCTGATCGAGCCGCGTTACGCGTCCCGCATTGCGCGTGCGGCGTGCTTCGATGCCGCGCCGAATCCACGCTTCCTCCTGCTGCCAGAACTTGTCGAACTTGCGTGCCGCGGTTTTCTCAGCCGCCAGTTCAACCTCGCGCCGCGCCTCCCACGCGCTGTAATTGCCGGGGTATGAGCGCAGCAGACCGCGATCGAGCTCGACGATGCGGGTGGTGACACGATCGAGAAACTCACGGTCGTGCGTGATCACGATCAACGTCTGCTTGGCGAGCAGCTCTTCGAGCAGTGTGATGCCGTCGATGTCCAGATGGTTGGTCGGCTCGTCGAGCAGCATCAAATCCGGAGCGAGCGCAAACGCCAATGCCAGCGCGCCCCGCTTGCGTTCACCGCCCGACAGTGCCGCCGGATCCGCGGCCTCGTCGAGGCCGAGCCGGTGCATGTACTCGATCAATCGCGCTTCGATTCGCCAGCGCTCGCGATCGTCGTGCGCTGAAACATGTGTCTCGATCTCCCCGCGCAGCGCAAGGCTCGCGCGCAGCGTCGGCGCGGGCGGCAACACAGGCTCTTGTTCGACCATCGCGATCGACAG
>JBGSWX010000480.1:0-2364 GCA_041751695.1 Burkholderiaceae bacterium
TCCCCCCGCGCGGGGCGGGCGCGCAGCGACCGAAGGCGTCGCCGACCATGTGGAGCAGCGTCAAACCGAGCCAGAAGACACTGCGCGTGTGGCAGGTGTTCGTGCTGGTGGCCGTGTTCGCCTTCTGGTACGCGATGACCACGCCCGGATTGATTCCGCCGATCATGTTCGAAAACGACCGGCAAGCGGCGTTTTTCTTCGGCGAGCCGATCAAGATTTTTGTTCGCATCTGGAAATGGTTCGTCACCGATCACGATATCTACGCGCACCTGTGGGTCACGCTGCTCGAGACTGTGCTCGCGTTTGCCGCCGGCACGATCGGCGGATTGATTATCGGCATGTGGCTGGCGCTGTCACCGGTCGCCGGGGCCATTTTCGATCCGTACATCAAGGCGCTCAATTCGATGCCGCGCGTCATCCTGGCGCCGATTTTCGCGGTGTGGTTCGGGCTCGGTATCGCGTCCAAGGTCGCGCTCGGATTCACGCTGGTATTTTTCATCGTTTTTTTCAACGTCTATCAGGGCGTGAAGGAAGTCAGCCCGACGGTCCTAGCGAGCGCGCGCATGCTAGGCGCCTCGCGCAATCAGCTGCTGCGCCACGTTTATTTGCCGAGCGCGACCAGCTGGGTATTTTCTTCGCTGCACACCTCCGTGGGCCTGGCGTTCGTGGGTGCGGTGGTGGGTGAGTACCTCGGCTCGTCGCGCGGCGTGGGCTACCTGATCCTGCAAGCCGAAGGTTCGTTCGACATTAACACCGTAATGGCTGGCATTCTCGTGTTGACCGCGTTTGCGCTGGTGCTCGATTGGGCAGTGGGCAGAGTTGAGAAGCACCTGATGAAGTGGCAGCCGCGCGCGGGCGAAACGGAAAAGCTCTAGTTTTGCAGGTCAACTGAGGCGAAGCGACGCTGGACACGCGCTCGCCGCAACCGTAGTCTGCCGGCGCGATGTCAGATGCCTACGCGTACGCGAGCACCGGCCCGATCGAGCCGTTCTGGCAGCGCGACCGTATCAACCGGTTCTTCCTGTTGCCGCTCGACAAAGCGATCCTCAAACGCATCGCGGCTTTGTCGGCCGCCTTTGTAGCGTCCTTCGCACTGCTGCTGTTCGGCGGATTCGGGATGTTGCTGCTTCTGCTCGCGCTGCTGGCGATCCTGGTCGCGGGGGTGCGCTACGGGTTCAAGATCATCGAGCGCTCGTCCAAGGGCTTTCTGCTGCCGTCTGATTACCCGCTGACCGATGACGATCTGGTGAGCGAGTACCTGCCGTACAAGTACGCGGCGATGAATCTGGTCTTCGGCGTGCTGGTCACGTTGCTGCAAATGCTGAGCGGCGGCAACGAATTCGTCTCGACGGTCGCGTGGCTGCTGTTCTTCGTTGCGATCATTCCTGCGGCAACCATGCGTCTGGTGATCACCGGCAGCCTGCGCGGTGCGCTCAATCCGGGGGAGATGGTCTCGCTGATCCAGCGCATCGGCAAACCGTACGCCGCGCTGACGGCGTTCATCTTCGTGGCCGAGCTGTGCCGCAGCTATGGGATTGCAGCGTTGGCTGCAGGAGGCGGGCTTAACGCGACGAGCTTGCGGTCCGGGTTTGGCGCCGGCACCGTCATCCAGCTGCTGCTGCTTTCGTGCGCGTTCTGGTACTTCACTTACATGATCTGCGGGCTGGTCGGGTACGCGATGTATCAGTTCGCCGACGCGCTCGATATCTCAGTGATGGGACCGGGCGAGCGCGCGATGCGCAGCGTGGCCAACGCCCGCACGATCGACGTCAAGGCGCGCACGCGCGACGCACTGATCGGGCAGATGGTGTCGGCCGGCGAGATCAAGGAGGCGATCGATCTGCTGTCGCACGACCTCAGCGAGCGGCCCAACGACCTGCACTTGCACGCCAGGCTGCATCGGTTGCTGGTCGCCGAGAACAGCACCCCGCGCATCGAACACCATACGGACGCGTACCTGAAGCTGCTGGTCAAATCGGAAAACTGGCGCGAGGCGATCGCGCTCGTCGAGGATGCAAAGACGCGCCGCGCCGAATGGGCGCCGCGCGAGCCCGATCTCATCGCTCCGCTCGCGCAGGCTGCGCTGCAAAGCGGAAAGGCTCAACTGGCCGGGCAGCTGATCAAGGGTTTCGACAAAAAAAATTCAGCGCACGCGGATATTCCAAGGGTTTATTTGATCGGCGCGCAGCTGATGGCAGAGTGGGGCGGCAAGCCCGATGAAGCGCGCCGCATCTTGAAGCATCTTCTGAAGAGTTTTCCGTCAGACGCTGTAGCAACCGAGGCTGGCCGCTACCTGGACGCGTTGAATCGCACCGCGCAGCCGCGCTAGCGCGTCCGTTGCTGCCCTTACTCGGACTCCCAGCG
>JBGSWX010000481.1:0-2158 GCA_041751695.1 Burkholderiaceae bacterium
GGCATGGGCAGCAAGGGCATCGTCGCGTCAACCGCGGCGTTGTCGGTGCTGTTGCAAGAGGGTATCGGCGACACGATCCGCATTTCGCTGACTCCCGCACCAGGGGAATCGCGCACGACCGAAGTGCAGGTCGCGCAGGAGATTTTGCAAACAGTCGGCCTGCGAGCGTTCACGCCAATGGTCGTTGCGTGCCCGGGATGCGGCCGCACCACCAGCACTTTCTTTCAGGAACTCGCCGACGACATTCAATCGTGGCTGCGTGCGCAGATGCCTATCTGGCGCGCTGATTACCCGGGCGTCGAATCGATGAGCATTGCGGTGATGGGTTGCGTCGTCAACGGTCCGGGCGAAAGCAAGCACGCCAATGTCGGGATCAGTCTGCCGGGCTCCGGCGAAGCGCCGGTGGCGCCGGTGTTCGTCGACGGCGTGCGCACGGTGACGCTGAAGGGCGAGCGCATCGCCGAGGAATTCCAGCAGATCGTCGATCAGTACGTGCGTCGAACGTATTGCGTTCCTGCGCATAATTGACCCATGACGAATGTGAAGCTTGCTGCGGTACGCGGCATGAACGACTTATTGCCCGCGCAATCGCCGCTCTGGGAGTGGTTCGAGGCAAGGGTGACGGATTGGGTGCGCTCGTACGGCTATCAGCAGATTCGCACGCCGATTCTCGAACACACGGATCTCTTCGTGCGCGGCATCGGCGAAGTGACCGACATCGTCGAACGGGAAATGTATTCCTTCGTGGATCGCTCGAGCCAGGAACGCCTCACGCTGCGCCCGGAGTTCACCGCCGGCACCGTGCGCGCCGCGATCGAACACAACCTGACGTACGACGGCCCCAAGCGCGTGTGGTCGATGGGCCCGCTGTTTCGCCATGAGCGCCCGCAGCGCGGACGGTTTCGGCAGTTTCATCAGGTCAACGTCGAAGCGCTCGGATTCGCCGGCCCGGACATTGACGCCGAGCAAATCGTGATGCTCGCTCGCCTGTGGAAGATTCTCGGCATCACGAGTGCGCGCCTGGAGGTCAATTGCCTCGGACAAGGCGACGAACGCGCGCGTCATCGTGTCGATCTGATCGCCTACTTCGAGCAGCACCAGGAGCTGCTCGACGCCGATTCGAAGCGTCGGCTCGGTACCAATCCGTTGCGCATTCTGGATTCGAAGAACCCAGCGATGGTGGGCCTGCTGACCGATGCGCCGCAGGTCACGAGCTATCTGGGCGACGCATCGCGCCGCCATTTTGACGGGCTGCAGGCGCTGCTCGCCGAGGCCGGTGTCGAGTTCAACGTCAATCCGCGACTGGTGCGCGGGCTGGATTACTACAACCTGACCGTGTTCGAGTGGATCACCGATGAGCTCGGCTCGCAAGGAACTCTATGCGGCGGTGGACGCTATGACCCGCTGATCGAGCAGCTCGGCGGCAAGTCCACGCCGGCAATCGGCTTTGCGATGGGCGTCGAGCGCGTCATCGAGTGTCTGGCGCAGACGGGTCAAGTCGACACCGCCGCTCACATCGATGTGTATGTGGTGCATCAAGGCGGTGCGACGGCGACGCAGGCGTTCCTGACGGCCGAGCGCTTGCGCGACGCCGGACTCGACGTGATCTGCCACGCCGGCGTTGCAAGCTTGAAATCGCAGATGAAGAGGGCCGACGGCAGTGGCGCCGAGTTCGCGGTCATCATCGGCGAGTCAGAGTTGGCGTCGGATTCGGCCGCCGTTAAGAACCTGCGAGCGAACCTGCGGGCGCCGGCCGGTGCGACAAAAACAGAGCAGCGTATCGTGCCGCTCGAAATATTGGCAGATACCCTGGTCATCGAGCTCAGCGCAGCCGAACAAGATCACTAGAAGGCAAAGATATAAATGGCGTACGACTTACAGGAGCAGGAACAGCTCGACGAATTGAAGGCCTGGTGGGGCAAGTACGGCAATCTGATCTTGACCGTGGCCACTGTCGTGCTGCTCGGGTTCGCGGCGCACAACGGGTGGCGCTGGTACCAGCGCAATCAAGCCGAGGAAGCGGCGGGCGTGTACGCGGAACTCGAGCGCGCCATCGCCGCGCGCGAAGCCGAGCGCATCGGCACGCTGAGTGCGACGTTGACCGACAAGTACGGCCGTACCGCGTACGGACCGATGGCGGCATTACAGGCCGCACGAT
>JBGSWX010000482.1:0-3060 GCA_041751695.1 Burkholderiaceae bacterium
CAGATCGCGGTCCGGCAGGTGGCGGTGGTGCTTCACCGCCATCTCGCGCGCCATGCCGATGGCAGTTTCGCCGATCGTCTTGCCGACGTTGCGTGAGCCCGAGTGCAGCATGACCCACACGGCACCCGACTCATCGAGGCAGAGTTCGACGAAGTGGTTGCCGCCGCCGAGTGTGCCGATCTGATTCCGGACTCGCTTGTGATCGAACTTGCCGACGCGATCCATGATGCGCAGGCGCTCGTAGCGGTCGTAGAGCTCTTCGCCCTTGCGCTTCAACGCGATGCCGAACAACCCCTCGCGATGCGTGCTGACCGGCTTGTCATGTGCAGAAAATCCGACCGGCACGCGCGCTTCGATCGCAGCGCGAATCTCCCCGAGCGAATCCGGCAGATCGCTTGCCTTCAACACCGTGCGTACCGCGCACATGCCGCAACCGATGTCGACCCCGACGGCCGCCGGAATGATCGCGCCGCGCGTCGGAATCACCGACCCTACCGTTGCGCCCTTGCCGAGATGGATGTCCGGCATGATCGCGACGTGACCCGCGACGATCGGCAGCGACGCGATGTTCTTCACTTGCGCGACCGCGTCGTACTCGACCTCCACGCCGTTCGTCCAGGCGCGGACGTTCTTCAATGCGTTGAGATCCATGACGTTCTCCATCAGAGTAAGTATGCAATGCGGTGGTGCTCGCTGCTAGGTTTCGATCCAGCGGCCTCCTGCTTGTAAGGCAGGCGCTCTCCCAACTGAGCTAAGCGAGCAAGTGTTTGGCGCGACATAGGGGAATCGAACCCCTGGCTTCCGGTTCGACAGACCGGCACTCTGGCCTCTGAGTTAATGCCGCAATGTGGGGTGGTGCACTCCCTCGGTATCGAGCCGAGCCTTCTGCGCTTTCAACGCAGCGCTTCCACCTGGTTAGCTTGAAGTGCGAGCCGAAGTACGACTGGTATCGGGCAGCGGCGGTAGGAGTCGAACCTACGAATGCCTGGTTCAGAGCCAGGTGCCTTAGGCCTCTTGGCGACACCGCGGTGGCAAACCGCACGGGGATCGAACCCGTCTTTGTGGATTGAAAGTCCACTGACCTCACCAGAAGTCGAGCGGTTCAAGCTGGCGGAAGCGGGGTCGAGTCGAACGCCCAAGGCCGCGCGCATGTATTAACACCGGCAGCTCACACCGTTTTCAAGACGGGCACCGTCGCCAATCGGTTTACGCTTCCATCTTTGGAGGTAGGTGCGCGGATCGAACGCGCGTGTCATCGCTGGTCGACAACTCGCTCCCTTAGCAGAGGAGTGCCTTGCCACTCGGCCAAGCTACCGTGTTCTGATTTGACGAATCGGCCTACTGCCGGCGTTGGGCTGGCCTAAGAAGATCGACGCTGCATCGGCGCGGGTGGCCAATGCAGGAAGGCTCACGACCGCGTTCCGCTGTAACTACGACGCCACGTAAAGACATCCAGATCCACGGCGCCGCGATCGCCGTCGGCGAACGCCATGAATACGCGCGCGCCGTCCAAACGCCAACAGCCCTCGACCGTCTCACCCGCGAGGGGGTTTGGGAGCTGATACGTAAAGACTGCGCGCCGCAAGCCAGTGGGGCAGATCGAACCCTGCTCGTCGTACAGGTCGATTCGATCTCCGCGCGTGCCGGTCGCAACCGGTTCCTCACCCCGCGCAGCTGACACGTTGGCCGCGAGAATCGAGCCCACCAGTAGAGCCTGCCAAAAATGTTTGCCGTTTTCCATTTGCAATGTCCTCTGGGCGGATACCCATACGGATATACGGCGCGCACTCACCCGTGCGATTGCGAAACTCGAAATTGCGGCCTGATTAAATGGACCACCTTTCGGTCCAATTCAAAGGATTGGTTGCAGGCCTCGGGATCGAACCGAGCGAGTGCGGCTTATGAAGCCGCTGAGGACGCCAGCCCTCTCGCCTGCAATGTTGGTGGAGGACCCGGGTAACGCTCCCGGTCGCGCTGCTTGCAAGGCAATGCTGCGCTCTTGCGCGATCCCCTGAACATTTGGTCCCCAACCTGCGATTCGAACGCAGAAGCCGCTGTTTCTGAGACAGCGAGGTATGCCGAGATTCCCGTCAGTTGGGGTTTGAAACTGTGGGGCGATCGCCCGGTTTCGATCCGGGACCAGCGCGTTCACAGCGCGCGATGCAGACCACTACACCAAGATCGCCATCGTTGTTGGTCAGGGTGGCTGGATACGATCCAGCGGCCTCCGGCCTCCGACGCCGGCACTCTTCCAGCTGAGCTACACCCTGAGTGATTGGTTGCCGCACTTGGAATCTCACCAAGGACCTATCGCTTATCGGGCGATCGCTCTGAATACTGAGCTACACGGCAGCTGTCTAAGCCCTGCAGCCGTCTTGCGACGCCGGACCGCTGCTTCGCAGACTGGCCTCGCCTGCGAAACCGGGATGCGCTGTCCGTGGCGTTTTCATCCCGGGAGGAAATTGGCTCCGCGAAGTGGATTCGAACCACTATCGAGCGCATTAACAGTGCGCTGCCTTGCCATATCGGCCATCGCGGAATGATCTCGAATTGCTGGTTGACCCGCTTGGACTTGAACCAAGACCTGACGGTTTAAGAGACCGCTGCGCTGCCGTTACGCCACGGGTCAGTGCTGGCAAGGGCGGAGGAAGTTGCATCCCCATCGTCGGTTTTGGAGACCGAGGCTCTGCTGTTGAACTACGCCCCTGTGGAACAGTGGAGCGGGCCGCGAGAATCGAACTCGCGTCATCGGTTTGGAAGACCGCAGCCTCGCCATTCGGCCAAACCCGCATCGTGTTTGGTCGGCGCTCTTGGACGCGCACCAAGGATGTCGCGGAGGACGACGGGTTTTACGGACCGCTGCAATTGCTGGCCTGCCAAACGCCGAAGAATTGGCACCTCGTTGATGAGTCGAACATCAGTAGCCGCGGTTCGTAGCCGCAGCGCCGGATTCACCGGACGAGGTGTGATGAGTTTGGCGCCCTTCCCACGGAATCCAACCTGGTCTTCTCTCGCTTACAAGGCGAGCGCCGTCGCATCTGGCTCGAAGGGCGCATTCGT
>JBGSWX010000483.1:0-4738 GCA_041751695.1 Burkholderiaceae bacterium
ATCCAATGTCGCGCCCCTGCAACACGAAAGGTGCGGACGGGGCGTCGGCGCGCGCTACCGCAGGTAACTCGGCTGGGGCGTTCTCGGGCTGCGCCAGCGCGATGTCGGCCACCCGGTCGGCGTGCAGATCGAGCATCCGGAACTCGATCGTCTTGTCGACCAGGTTGTTGACGCGCGTGATGAACAGCAGCTTGAACAGCAGGAACGCGAACAGCATGCCGACCGACAGTTGGTTGTCGAGCACCGCGTAGGCGCCGAGCCAGATCACCAGCACGTTCTCGATGCCGAACACCAGCACGTTGCCAGCGCGCTGCAGCAGCGCAAGGTTCTGCACGCGCACGTCGGCGTTGGTCTGGTCGACCACATGGTTCAGATACGCGGAGCGGCGCTCGGATTCGCGCAGGTTGAGCTTGATCGCCATCATTCCGCGCAGCGTTTCGATGAAGTGAGTGGCCGCTTTCGCCTCATGCACGATGCGCTCGTCAGTGGCGCGCCGCTGTGGCCCGTACATCGTCCAGCGCAGCAACCCGTAGCAAAGCGCGGCGACCACCACCACCGAGGTCAGGATCGTGCTGTACCAGAACATGACAGCCAGCGTGACCAGCACCATGACGCCGTCCATCACCGTTTCGAGAAACGTCAACGTCAAGGTGCGCTGGATTGCGTCGACCGAGCGGAAGCGCGACACGATGTCGCCGATATGGCGTTTTTCGAACCACGCGAGCGGCAGGCGCAGCAGCCGCGCGAACAGCGTGTCGAGCAGCTGCAGGTTCAGGCGAGTGCTGATGTAGACACCGAGCCACGCGCGCAGCCCGGTGACGATGGCGATCATCACAGCGAGAAATCCGAAGCCGATGCCGAGCACCGCCAGCAGGTCGCGGTCGCGACCGACCACCACGCGATCGACCACCAGCTGCAGAAAGAACGGCAACGCGATGGCGAGCACTTCGAGCACCAGCGAAAGCAACAGCACCTGCGTGATCGCGCTCTTGAGCCCGGTAGCCGTACGCACCAATTGCCACGCGCTGATCTGTTCGCGCTCGTCGCGCTTCTTGAAGCCGGCGGCCGGCGTCATCTCCATCGCCACGCCGGTGTAGTGGTCGGACGCTTCGGCGAGCTTCAACATGCGCCGCCCGCGCGCCGGGTCGTTGACCGTGATCGTGTCGCCGTTGACGTGGGTCAACACGACGAAGTGATTCATGTCCCAGTGCAAAATCGCCGGCAACTTCAATTGCGACAGCGACTCGAGCGCGACCTTGACACCGCGTGCGGCCATGCCCATCACATCGGCGATCGAGCTGATGTGCTTAAGCGTCACGCCCTTCATCGAAGGCGCCAGCCGCATGCGCATGCCGCCGAGATCGGTGCGAAAGCCGTGATAGCTGGCGACCATCGCCACGCACGCGATGCCGCACTCGGGCGCTTCGCTTTGCAGGATCATCGGCACGCGCCGCATTACCCAAGCCTCTCTTTGAGCGACAGGATCGGCTCGAACACCCATTCCCATACCTTGCGCTTCTCCTGCAGGATGTCGGCGTTGACCGACATGCCCGGTCGCAGCGCGAGCGTCTGCGCACCCGACGCGACGCTTTGCGCATCGAGCTTTACATCGACCCGATACACCGGCTCGCGCACCGTCATCCCGCCCACCTTCTCCCCGGGCGACCAGACAGTGCTGCTGACGCGCTCGACCGTGCCGCGATACTGTCCGAAGCGCTGAAACGGAAAGGCGTCGTAGCGCAACACGACCGCCTGCCCTGGCTGCACGAAGCCGATCGCGCGCGTGGGCACCAGCAACTGCGCGTGCAGTCCGCCACCCTTCGGCACCACCATCGCCAACGGCGCCTCGTCGGCCACCGCTTCGCCGCTGTTCGCAGCAATGTTCGTGAACACGCCGGCGATCGGCGCGCGAATAACGTTCTCGCGCTTTGCCGCTTCCTGCACGCTGCCTTGCTGCAACTCACTCATCTGGCGCTTGACCTGATCGATCTGCGAACCCACCTTGGTTTCGATCAGCGGCAACTCGGAGCGCGTCGACGACAACTCGCGCTCGACGCTCGCGCGCACGCGTCTCAGCCCTTCGAGCTTGACCTGCTGATCGAGCACGTTGTTGCGAAACTCGATCAGCTTGCTTTCGGAATAGAACTTGTCCTTGAACAGGTCTTCGGCGCGCTGATATTCGTTGCGCGATGACGCCAGCCGCGTTTGCTGGGCGCGAATCTCGAGGTCGGATTGCGCGAGCTCACGCTGCAGGTCGTCCATCTTGCGCCGCAGAATTTCGGCTTGTTGCCGGCCGAGCAATCGCACCTGTTGCTGTTCGCGTTCGAGACCGGTGATGCGATCACCGATCTCGCGCTGCACGAGCTCGCCTGAAGTGACGCCGGACGATGTCACGCGCTCGAACGACAGGCGGATCAGGGGTTGCCCGACGGCCACGTCGTCGCCTTCTTTGGCCAGGATCTCGGTAATGGTGCCCGCTTGCGGCGCCAGCAGGCGTGCCGCGCCCGAGTCGAGCGCGAGGAAACCATCGACGCGCTCGCGCCGCGCGTATTCGCCCCAGACTGAGAACGCAACCAGGCCGCCCGCGAATACCAGGGCGAGCAGCGTGTAGCCCCACATAGGAACCGTGCGTGCAAGCGAGACTTCGCCCAGCAGCTTCTCGCGCTGCGCGTCGATTGCCTGTTGCCGGAAGAGTTTGGTCGCCATCGCGACCGCGATTATGGCGGCGGAGTGAGCTAGTGCAAACTACTCGCAAGAATCAGCCGTCGCGTACTTCCGCACGTTTAGCGTGGGAAATACATCTTGCTCTTATCGAGCTCGTAGCTCCAGGGCAGATTGGCGTTCTTCCAACCGTTGAGGTTGCGGCGGCCGGCGTCGGACAGCTCGCCTTCAAAACCGTAGACCACGGTGTACACGCGTGTGTAACCCGAGTCGGCCAGCAAGTTGGCAGCGCGCGAACTGCGCTCGCCGGAGCGACAGATCAGCACCACCGGATCGCTCTTGCTCAAGCCCTTCGCCTGCAAGCGCCGACCCACCTCTGGAACAAAGTCGCTGAACGGCTCGAGCCGGTAGAAGCTGCGCGTCTCATCCCAGTCGGTCATGAACTCCTGGAACTCGACGTACGGCACCAGCGCATCGACCGGTGTGGCCATCCCGAGAAACTGCGCCTCGGCGCGCGTGCGCACGTCGACAAACAGCACTTTGCCCTTCTGCGTGCGCACGAACTGGTGCGCCTGGCGGGGCGAAAAGTAAAGCCCCTGCTGCGTGCGCATTTCTTCCGGCACTCGCGACGCTTCGAGCTTCTGCGCAACGGCCGACGACGAGACGGACGCGAGCGCCGAAAAGAGCACGGAGGCAATCAGTGAGCTGATGGTTTTCATGCGGCTTCCACGGACAGGGCTCAAGATCATAAGCAAGGTGCAGCCTCGCCGGTGACGGGCTCTGCATATGCATATGCCCATGCAGCGGCGTCCGGTATCGTCGCCCGGCCCATGAATGCCGCGCCTACGTCGTCACGATTCATTGCGTACTCGCTGCTTACGGCATCGATGGCGTTGGTGGGTACGTACGTTGCGCTATCGAAGCCGCTCGTGGCGGTGATTCCTGTGTTCGTGTTGGCGTTCTTTCGGTTTGCGATTGCCGCGCCGGCGATGCTGCCGTGGACCTTCCGCAAGACCGGAGAGCCCCGGCTGACGCGCACCGAGCACCGACTGTTCTTCTTGCTCTCGTTCTTCGGCAACTTCTTGTTTTCGATCTGCATGCTGGCCGGGATCATGTTGACAACCGCGACCGCCGCGGGCGTGATTCTCGCTGCGTTGCCTGCCGTGGTCGCGCTCCTGTCGCGCTGGATCCTGCGCGAGACATTGACCGCACGTGCCTGGGTCGCCATCGGGTTGGCCGTGATCGGCATCGCGCTGCTGCAGTGGGCGAAGGCACCCGATCTCGCGTCCACAACAGGTCTGCCGCCGGCGCCGCGCCTGGGCAACTGGTTAATGTTGGGCGCCGTCTTCTGCGAAGCCATTTACGTGATCATCGCAAAGCGGCTGTCTGCAACGCGCTCGCCGTTGCGCGTGTCTGCCCTCACCAATCTATGGGGACTGGCCCTGATCGCGCCGCTCGGCCTATGGCAGCTGATCGATTTCGAATTCCAGGTGCTGACGGTGAATCTTTCGCTGCTGCTGATTTTTTATTCGCTCGCGGCGAGTCTGTTCGCCGTGTGGATGTGGGTCGCCGGCCTCAAGCACGTCGCGGCCAATCACGCCGGCGTGTTCACGGCCGCGTTGCCGATTGCCGCTACGCTGGTGGGCGTATTTCTACTCGGCGAGACGTTCACGTGGCTCCATGCCGCAGCGCTCGCGTGTGCAGGCGCCGGCATTTTTCTGATCGGCACCGCGCCGCGCACCGCTGACTCACCGCGCGCTCACTGATGTCGCTATTGACCATCCTCGACGCCGAGCTCGCGTTCGGACTGCACCCCTTGCTGGACCGCGCATCCTTGACGGTGCAGGCCGGCGATCGCATCGGACTGATCGGCCGTAACGGCACCGGCAAGAGCTCACTGCTCAACGCCATCGCCGGCCGCATTGCGCTCGACGACGGCGAGATCAAGAAAAAGGATGGACTATCGATCGCGCTGGTGGAGCAGGAGCCGGTGCTGCCGCCGGCGCCGACGCTGCGTGCAAGCCTCGCGCTGCGCGGCGAGATCGACACGCACGCGTACGCCGACGAGCGCGAGCGC
>JBGSWX010000484.1:0-1935 GCA_041751695.1 Burkholderiaceae bacterium
GCGCCGTTTGCGCGGACGGCAGCGCGAGCGCGCCTCGAACGTCGAGGCGATGATCCGCGACCTCGCCGAGCTCCGGGTCGGCGATCCTGTTGTGCACGTCGAACACGGCATCGGCCGCTATCTTGGTTTACAGAGCATGGACATGGGCGATGGCCCGACCGAGTTTCTGCACCTTGAATACGCGAATGAGACAACGCTGTACGTGCCGGTCGCACAGCTGCATCTGATTGGCCGCTACTCGGGCGCCGATCCGGACGCCGCGCCTCTGCATCAACTCGGCAGCGGCGATTGGGATCGGGCGCGCCGCAAGGCGGCTAAACAGGTGCGCGATACCGCCGCAGAGTTGCTCAATCTCTACGCGCTGAGATCGGCACGCAAGGGTTATGCATTCAACTTCAAGCAGCACGATGTTGAAGCGTTCGCTGAGGGCTTTCCGTTCGAGGAAACGCCCGATCAGCAAGCCGCCATCGAGGCGGTGCTGAAGGACATGAGTGCGGGCTTTCCGATGGATCGCCTGGTGTGCGGCGACGTGGGCTTCGGCAAGACCGAAGTGGCGTTGCGGGCGGCGTTCGCTGCGGTGGCCGACGGCAAGCAGGTAGCGGTGCTATGTCCTACAACGTTGCTTGCCGAGCAGCACATGCAGACCTTCCGCGATCGGTTCGCCGACTGGCCAGTCAACATCGCCGAGCTGTCGCGCTTTCGCTCGAGCAAGGAAATCGCGCAGTCGGTCGCGGGCATCAATGCCGGCACGATCGACATCGTGATCGGCACCCACAAACTTCTGACCGAATCGATCAACTTCGAGCGGCTTGGGCTCGTCATCATCGACGAGGAACACCGCTTCGGCGTGCGGCAGAAAGAACAACTGAAGGCGCTGCGCGCCGAGGTCGATGTGCTGACGCTGACGGCGACGCCGATCCCACGCACGCTGGCGATGTCGCTCGAAGGGATTCGCGAGTTTTCGGTGATTGCCACGGCGCCGCAGCGCCGGCTTGCGATCAAGACCTTCGTGCGCAAGGAGAGCCCGTCGCTGATCCGCGAAGCCGTGCTGCGCGAGCTGAAGCGAGGCGGGCAGGTGTATTTCCTGCATAACGAAGTCGACACGATCGACAACCGGCGCGCGCGCCTGGCCGAGCTGTTGCCCGAGGCGCGCATCGAAATCGCGCACGGACAGATGCTGGAACGAGATCTCGAGCGTGCGATGCGCGACTTTTACCAGCAGCGCTTCAATCTGCTGCTGTGTACGACGATCATCGAGACCGGCATCGACGTGCCGACCGCAAACACGATCATCATTCACCGCGCCGATAAGTTCGGGCTGGCGCAACTGCACCAGCTGCGCGGCAGAGTCGGCCGCTCGCACCACCAGGCGTATGCGTACCTGATGGTGCCCGACGCCGGCGGTCTGACGAAGAATGCCGAGAAGCGCCTCGAAGCGATTCAGAATCTAGAAGAGCTCGGCAGCGGCTTCTATCTGGCGATGCACGACCTGGAAATTCGAGGCGCCGGCGAAGTGCTCGGAGAGAGCCAGAGCGGCAACATGCAGGAAGTCGGCTTCGATCTGTACACGCAGATGCTGAACGCCGCGGTGCGTGCGCTGCGGTCAGGTCGCGAGCCGGATTTGCTTGCGCCACTGCGGGTGGTGACCGAGATCAATCTGCACGTGCCCGCGCTGCTGCCCACGGACTACGTTAACGACGTCCATCAGCGCCTGTCGATGTACAAGAAACTCGCGTCGGCCGACAGCGAAGATGAGCTGATCGGACGCCAGGAAGAACTCGTCGACCGCTACGGCAAGCTGCCCGATGCCGCTAAGGCCTTGATCGAAACGCATCGGCTGCGGCTGCTCGCCGAAAAACTCGGCGTGAAGAAGATCGATGCATCTGGCGACGGGATCGTGATCCAGTTCGTCCCCGATCCGCCGTTTGACACGGC
>JBGSWX010000485.1:0-2486 GCA_041751695.1 Burkholderiaceae bacterium
GCGACGCTGATGAGCCTGGCGCCGTTGATCGGCCCCCTGATCGGCGCGCTGCTGTATGTGCGCTACGGCTGGCGCTCGTCGTTCGCATTGCTCGCGGCGCTTTCACTGTTGATCGCGTGCGCCGCCACGTTCACGCTGAAAGAAACCAACGCGCGCCGCAATCCGCACGCGCTCAGTTGGACGCCGATGCTGCGCACGTATGCCAGCGTCGCGCGCTCGCGTGCCTTCCGCGCGTACGCGCTGTCGGCGGCGGCGACTTACGCCTGCCTGTTCGCATTTCTCTCGGGCTCGTCGTTCGTCCTGATCAACGTGCTGGGCCAGACGCCGACCGTCTTCGCACTCACGTTCGCAACGATGGTCGTTGGATACCTGATCGGCACCTTGATCTGCCGCCGGCTGTTGGTGCTGTATGGCATCCAGCGCACGGTCTTTGCAGGCGCAACGCTGCAGGCCGTCACCGGGGTGACGATGGCCGCGCTGGCGTTGAGTGGCGTACACGTTCCGCTCGCGCTCGGTGGCCCGATCTTTTTCCTCGGCGTGTCGCACGGCTTGCTGCAACCGCCCGTGCAATCAGGCGCCGTCGCACCGTTCCCGCACGCAGCCGGCGCTGCAGCGGCACTGCTCGGCTTCGTCATGATGCTCGTCGCGGCCTGCGTCGGCATATGGATCGGCGCGAGCTACGACGGCACCGTCTACCCGCTGACCCTGACGATCTGCGCCTGCGGACTCGCCTCGGCGGTGATCGCGTTTACGCTGGTGCGCAAGGACGGCGACATCTCGATTCATGGCTGATGCAGTCGATGCCGCTCTGCTGCTGGGCCCAACCGCCAGCGGCAAGAGCGCGCTTGCCATGCAACTTGCGGAAAAGATTCCACTCGAGATTGTGTCAATCGATTCCGCGCAGGTCTATCGCGGCATGGACATCGGCACCGCAAAGGCCAGCGTGGCAGATCGAGCGGCGGTTCCACATCACCTGATCGACATCCGCGATCCGGCCGACCCATATTCGGCCGCCGACTTTGTGCGCGACGCGACGGTCGCGATTCGAGAAATTCGCGCGCGCGGCAAATTGCCTTTGCTGGTCGGCGGAACGATGTTGTATGCGAAGGCGTTGCGCGAGGGTTTGTCTGACTTGCCATCGGCTGATCCGGAAGTGCGTTCACGAATCGAAGCCGAAGCACGCGAGCTCGGCTGGCCGGCGCTGCACGCTCGACTGGCCCAAGTCGATCCTACGACTGCCGCGCGCTTGGAGCTCAATGACAGCCAGCGCATTCAGCGTGCGCTCGAAATTTACGAGACGACCGGCGTGCCGATGTCGGAGCTGCTCGCGAGGGACCCGGCACCCACACTGAATCTCTCGACGGTGGCGCTCCTGCCGACCGATCGCGCGCAACTGCACGACCGCATAGCTCAGCGCTTCGACGCGATGCTTGCCGCCGGCCTGATTTACGAGGTTCGAACGCTGCACAGTCGCGGCGATCTTCACGCGGACTTACCTTCGATGCGCAGCGTCGGCTACCGGCAAGCGTGGCGCTTCGTTGAAGGTGAATGCACGGTTGATGAATTGCGCGAGACTGGAATAGCAGCGACTCGCCAGTTGGCCAAGAGACAGATGACGTGGTTGCGATCGATGCCGAACGTCACTGTGATCGAGCCGACATCAAAGGCCGCACTTTCTGTGTTCGAGATGTTGTAGTGTTTCGGTTTCGCTCCCAACCTCGACGACAATTCAAAGATGCGCGACCTGGCTCTTGCACTTCTGATAGCTGGCGTGTCGGCTTCGCCCGGACAGTCTCTGGCCTCGGATCTCTCGGGACACTGGAGATATTTTGAACGCGACGCCAGCACAATACCGCCGCGGACGTACGATCACTCTGCCGATTTCATTTTTTGGCAACGTGCCGATCGCATTTACGGCACGTGGAGCGAAAACGGGCGTCGCTTGTCGGAGGGGTGCGTGAAGGGAGCCGTCAAATCTCGCTCCGTGCTGGCGCAGCTGTGCCTGCAAGACGGCAGCTTCGGAAGCGAAAGTGGAGCGGTCTGCCCGACGTACGCGCCGCCGAGAGATCGCTTCGATCTGTCCGGAAAATCGCTCGTCTGGTATCGCTACAACGACCAGGCTCGAAAGTGGGAGAAGTACATTACGTTGACGAAACGCAATCCGGTTGCCAAAGGCACCTGGGCGAAGGAATGCGGAGCTAACGAGCCTTAGATCGCCGAGAAGCGCCACCATTCAGTGCGCGCTGTTTCACCTGCAGCGTCTTCCTCTACCCATCCGATCAATCCGCCCGCGCGGCCCGACTCGAGTTGCGCGAGCGCCAGTAGCGCGTGTGTGTCGCGTGTGACGATGAAGTGCGCGTCGCCTTGCCATGCGAGGTGCCGACTCAGAGCGGCGAGCATGTAATTGGGCTGGCTTTGCAGGAAAACAAACGGCATCGGCGATCCATCGCGGCATTGTTCGATGCCGGCGCGCGTGGCGGCGAGTG
>JBGSWX010000486.1:0-3119 GCA_041751695.1 Burkholderiaceae bacterium
TGGACCGTGCCTTGAAACTCTCTGGTCTCAAGACTAAACGAGAAGCGGTCGAGGCCGGCTTGCAACTGCTCATTAGACTCACACAACAGGGGCGCGTCCGCAAGGCGCGGGGCAAGCTACGATGGGAGGGTAGCCTAGACCGGATGCGACGCGACCAATGATCGTCGTGGACGCTTCGGTATGGATTGACTATTTTAACGGCCAGCCGACGGTCGAGTGCGATGCTCTAGACGGGCTGCTAGGCCAGGAGTTGATCATCGTTGGCGATATTACCCTGGCTGAGGTCCTACAAGGATTTCGCACCGAACGAGCATTCGAGCGCGCCCTCGCGTTACTGGGGTCGTTCGAGTTTTCCGAGATGCTCGGGCGCATGGTCGCGATCGAAATCGCCCGTAACTACCGCAAGCTTAGGGCGAAAGGCGTAACGGTCCGAAAGACGATTGACGTCATGATCGCTACCTTCTGCCTAGTGCACGGTTACCCGTTGCTTCACTGCGATCGGGACTTCGACCCGATGGAAAAACATCTCGGTCTTCGAGTCGTCAGGGGCCGCTAACAAGAACTTCATCAAGTCTGCGGGCCGCGTGTCCACAACGCACCTTATACTGTTCGTAGCAAGCGTAGGGCGCGTGCCCGCGCCATTCATTGGCGGTATGGTTCCGTCGTGCTTGATTACCGTCGCGCTCATGTGCCGGGTGGCACCTATTTCTTCACCGTCAATACCTATCCGGCGCCAACGTTTTTCACGGATGCCGATGTGCGCTCTGTCCTGCGGGAAGCGATCGGAACGCCCGTTTGGCCCATGCGTTTGTGATCGAGGCTTGGGTGTCGCTGCCTGACCACATGCATGCCGTCTCCCCCGGGAGATGAGGAATTTCTCCCACCGCTAGCATGTCATGAAGCGGATGGTCGCGCAGCGCTGCCAAACGAGACTCAATCGACCTGGATGGATGAATGCGCGCCGCAGAAAACAGAATCAAAGCACGCTATGGCAGCATCGATTCTGGGAACATCTCATTCGCGATGAGGCCGACTTCAACCGACGTATCGATTACCATCCATTGGAACCCGGTGAAGCATGGGTACGTGGCACAGGTGAGCCGCTGGCCGTATTCGAGCTTTCGTCGGTATGTCTTTTGACACCGCCAGCTTTATGCGAGTTTCAGAATGGCGCTGTCATTCAGAAGCGCAATCGGTGGAGGCAACCGCGCCTCCGGCACAACTCGGCGATGAGCCCTCTGATGCCGTCGCTGATCGCGCCTTCCCGCACAAACGCGACGATGTCCGCGTATTTGTCGCCCTCGGCACGACGGAAGCGGTCCCGGTCATCCGGGCCGGTCAAATAGCCCCGCCGAACCGCTTCGTCGAGGCATGCCTCCATCGAGGCTGCGCCGCCGAAGCGCTTCCCGGCCAGCAAGCCGTCGCGTTTCAGGTCGTCTCGCCGCGCCTCGCCCAGGGGTGTGATGTACTTGCCAAACCTCCAGGCGAAGCCATGCAAACTGTCGTTTCGATGCGCGTTCCCATTCTGAAAGGCGATATATCTTCAACACGTTCAGGCCGTCACAGAAATCGCGAAACTCGGCAAACGCGTCCGAGGTGGTCAATACGGAGTCGCGACACCAGATCGTGATCTGGGCCTTCGAGTTAGTCGATGCGATGAGGTTAAACAGATACTCGAAGAAGCCAGGGTCGCCCGCGTACAACTCGTCCAGACCGTCCAGCAACCACGTTGCGAAACCGTTGACGAGAAGCCACTCAAACGTTTCTCTGGCAACGGGCGCAGCCACATCGGTTCGCAAAAAGTTATCGATGAGTGCCTCCGTCCGAAGCGCGTAGGTCCCCTTCATATGCTCCGGCACCAGAGGGATTGGCCGAGGGGCCGTCCGGTGCTGCGCTTTCACCGAACGGAAATCGCCGTAGAGCCGATCGAACAGCGCGCGGAAGAGGAATGACTTTCCGATCCCAGCCCGACCTACAATCACGCGCACGGTCGGGGCATCTGGTGTCGCTAGCTCGCCTCGCAGTTGCTCGAAGAGGTCGCCGTGAGATCCCTCGTTTTCCTCCTCGAGGCGGAAGGGTTGCGGAACGCGCTTCTGCGAAGCTGCCAGAGAGCAGATGTCGGCTATCGCCGAGGCGGCCCTCGGGGCCTCATCTACTTTGAACGGCGCATCAAAGAACCAAATGGGAACGAGGAACGGGATGCGCTCCTCCGTCAAGGTTTGCAGAAGGTCGCGAGAGAAGCCGCCGCGAGACGCTGCGAGAACGCAGGCCTTGGCGTCTGGGTAGTTTGGACGGATCGAGGAGATGCTGGCCCGCAGCGCTGACTCGTAACGGCTCGGTTTCTGACCGCGCGGCACGCTCCAAACCACCCAAGTGTCACGATTATGGCCGAAGAGGAGCTTGTCCGCGACAAGGTAGTCATCCTTTTCCTCCAGGATTCTGAAGCCAGCAGACGTGAGGTAACCGCGAACCAGAGATTGGAGACTCGTCATACCCTAAACCCTCCGATGGCAACTTCCCGGTTCTGCAGGCGATGGTCCTGGGCGGCAGAGCGGCAGAACATGATGTAGTAAGGTCGATTCGTCGTGTTGCTAGACGCCATCGTGTTCCTCAGGTATTGAAAAAGGACTTCGGCTGGCTGGAGAGGGTGTAGAGCGCGCCAAGAAGCCGGCAGCGCATGATGATCTTACCCGTGTCTCGCCCGCTCTACTAGAGAATAATCTCGGGCCCGACTCCCTCCCCTCTCGAATGTAACGATTCGGTATGTCCTTCGAAACCGACGGAGCGCTCCAGATCGGAGTGGCCGCTCTCTGCGGCGCCGCCATCGCTGAGAATAAGAATTTTAAGCCCTTTTTCAGGAGCGAAGATACAACTGGACCGGTAGGCTGTCAAACGTGCGTGGTATCGGGCCGGAATCGGTCAATTATCGGGCTATTGCGCGACTGGGTTCGCCAAGTACTGGGCAATGATGGTGTCTTAGGCCTACCGGACGGTCTATATCGTGCAAATGGCGCCTGACCTCCGGGTCGTTCATGCCTTTCAGAAGAAATCGACCAAAGGCATCAAGACCCCGAAACATGAGATTGAACTGATCCGCGAGCAGATCAAACGGCTGAAGG
>JBGSWX010000487.1:0-3989 GCA_041751695.1 Burkholderiaceae bacterium
GCTGATCGGTCATCGTTTCGCACGAGCTCAATGTGACGGTGGCCAATATGGCCGATGTTGCAACCGCAATTATTTTCCGCATGTTCTCTCCTGACTCAAAAAAGTTATACCAACCTAAGGGCAAGCGCGATGCCTAAGCTATGACCGCTCGTCTATCCGTGACGGGTTCGCGCCAGCGCGGCACCCTGCGCGAGCGCGTTCAACTTGCGCAAGGCAACCTCGCGGCTCATCGGCGCCATGCCGCAATTCGTACACGGCAGCAAGCGTTGCCGCGGCACGAACTGGAGCGCATTGCCGATCACGTCAGCGACCTGCTCCGGCGTCTCCACCGCGTCCGAAGCAACATCGATAACGCCGACCAGCACGTCCTTGTTGACGAGCAGGCTCATTAATTCCATCGGCACATGCGAGTTGGCGCATTCGAGCGAGACCTGCTTGATCGAGCTCTTTGCGAGTGCCGGAAAGATTTGCTCGTACTGGCGCCAGCTCTCGCCAAGGCTTTTTTTCCAGTCGATATTGGCCTGGATGCCATAGCCGTAGCAGATATGGACCGCGGTCGTGCAGGTCAGGCCCGCGGCGGCGCGCTCGAGCGCCGCAATACCCCAGTCGTTGACTTCCTGCGGATAAACATTGAACGCCGGTTCGTCGAACTGAATCACGTCCACACCGTCGGCCTGCAGCGCGCGCGCTTCCTCGTTCAGCAGATCGGCGAACGCCAGTGCCATCGTGCGTCGATCGCCGTAGAACCGATCGGCGACGGTATCGACGATCGTCATCGGGCCGGGCAGCGTGATTTTTAACTTTTTCTTGGTGTGCGCACGCGCGAGCGTCGCTTCCACACGGTGTACGCGCGAACGCAAAGTAAGCGGCCCGGTGACCTGCGGGACCATCGCTTCGTAACGGTTATCGCGGATGCCCATTTTGACTTTGTGGTCGAAGTCGATGCCCGCGACGGCTTCGAGAAAGCCGTGTACAAAGTGCTGACGCGATTGCTCGCCGTCGGTCACGATGTCGAGGCCGGCATCCTCCTGCTCTTTCAGCACCAGCACCGTTGCATCGCGCTTCGCTGCTTCGAGCTCAGCACCTTGCGCTTTCCATTGCGGCCAAAGCTTGCCGGTTTCGGCCAGCCAGAAAGGCTTGGGCAGACTGCCCGCAATCGTGGTCTCAAACATATGTCTCCCGAGATCGCATATAGTCGAACAGCAACTTCGCACGATAACCCTCGCGCAAAAGACTCTCGATGAACGATCCGGTATCGCAAAAAATCCGCGCGCGATTGCAGGCCGCGGGGCATCGGTTTCACGCCAACGACAGCATTGCAGAGCACATCGAGCCGGCGGAGCTGCCGCAGCTCCAGGATGAAGTCGAGCAGAAGGTGCTGGCGGTGTTGCAGAGTCTGGTGATCGATACCGACGGCGATCACAACACGCGCGGCACGGCGCGCCGCATTGCGCGCATGTACTTAAGTGAGGTGTTCCGCGGCCGCTACACCCCGCAGCCGCACGTGACCGAGTTTCCGAATGTCGAACGGCTCAACGAGCTGATGATTGTCGGCCCGATCACGATCCGCAGCGCGTGCTCGCATCATCTGTGCCCGATTCTCGGCAAGCTGTGGATCGGCGTGCTGCCCAATGAACACTCGAATTTGATCGGCTTGTCGAAGTATTCGCGGCTGGCCGACTGGGTCATGAGCCGGCCGCAGATCCAGGAAGAAGCGGTCACGCGGCTGGCTGACCTGTTGCAGGCGACGATGCAGCCCGACGGACTTGCACTTGTGATGGAGGCCGATCACTTCTGCATGCAGTGGCGCGGCGTCAAGGATACCGACTCGAAGATGATCAACAGCGTGATGCGCGGCTCGTTCCTGAAGGACGCGAATCTGCGCGGTGAATTCCTGGCGCTATTGAGAGACAGAGGCTGAGAGGCTAGCCGCCGCGCGGCATCCGGCGGTAGTCCCACGGAGGGGTCGGGTCGCTAAACGACCACAGTCCCGTGTTAGCCGAACGCGCAGTACTCTCGGCGCGTGCGTAGTCGGCGCGATCGGTCGGGCGTTGCTCGTGCGCGTACTTCACGTAGTGCCACGCGAAGCCGCGGCGGATCTGTTCGAGGCCGACATCGACGCCGTCGACCGTCACGCGGCATACCGCGCGGCCGTAGCGATCGACCTTCGGGCAATCGGCATGCGCGGCTCTTCCGTGCGCAAGCTGAGCCAGCGACTGGCGCGCGCGCTGTCCGTGCGGTTGCGTGCGCTCGGGTGCATCGATGCCGTCCAGCCGGATCCGATGCTGTGTTTTGCTCGCATCGAGCAAGGTCACTGTGTCGCCATCGGCGACGCCGACGATCGTGCCCACGAACTCGGCCGCGACAACGCCGAGCGGCAGCGCCAGTGTGACTACTGCAGCAACAGTTAAGGCAACTCGAACCAATCGCACGCGACCTCCGGATCATCTGATCCTAGGGAGGTGCGCATGCATGAAACGATCGGAAAGAGCCGATGCACGGCTGCTATTCAGTGCCCGGTGGAACTGCCGAGCCGACGCTGCGTTGCGCTACAGGCCGCCGCCCAGCAACGCCGCGTAGCGCGCAACGTCGATGTTGCCTCCGCTCACGATGACGCCGACGCGCTTGCCGCGTACGTCGAGGACGCCTTCGAGCGCAGCCGCGGCCGCCAGGCAGCCGGTGGGTTCGACCACCATCTTCATCCGCTCGGCGAAGAAACGCATCGCAGAAACGAGTTGCGGATCGGTCACCGTCAATACGTCATCGACCAGCGCCTGCATCACCGGAAACGTCAAGCGCCCGGCCGCTTGCGTTTGCGCGCCGTCGGCGATCGTCTTCGGGACTTCTATGCGGATGATCTCGCCGCGGCGAAGAGACTGTTGCACGTCGTTGCCGGCCTCGGGTTCGACGCCGATTACGCGACATTGTGGCAGCGTGTGCTTGGCAGCGACCGCGCAACCGGAGATCAAGCCGCCGCCGCCGACGCACACGAGAAGGATGTCGAGTGCGCCGACTTCTTCGATCAACTCGAGCGCCGCCGTGCCCTGGCCCGCCATCACGTGAGGATGATTGAACGGCGGGATCATCGTCATGCCGCGCTCTTCGGCCAGTGCGCGGCCGATTGCTTCGCGGTCCGATTTGTAGCGGTCGTACAGCCGAACCTCGGCCCCGTAGCCGCGCGTGGCGTCGATCTTCATCTGCGGCGCATCGCTCGGCATCACGATCGTGACTGGCATGCCGAGCATGCGCGCGGACAACGCGATTGCCTGCGCGTGATTGCCCGATGAGAATGACACGACGCCCGCGCGCCGCTGCTCGGCGCTGAACTGCGACAGCGCGTTGTAAGCGCCGCGAAACTTGAACGCGCCCATTTTCTGCAGGTTCTCGCACTTGAAGAACAGCTGCGCATCGGTGCATTCGTTGGCGGTGCGTGATTGCGCCACCGGCGTACGGTGCGCGATGCCGTCGAGGCGCGCAGCGGCCGCGCCGATGTCGGCATAATCGATGGCCAAACTCATTAGCCGAGCTTAACTGCTTCGAGCGGGCCCCATGCGCGCACAAGACATCCTAGAAACGATCGGCAATACGCCGACCATCCGCGTCAACAAACTGTTCCGCGAGATCGCACCCGACGCCGAAGTGTGGATCAAGTCGGAGCGTGCCAATCCCGGCGGCTCGATCAAGGACCGCATCGCGCTGTCGATGGTGGAAGCGGCCGAGGCCAGCGGGGAGCTTGCGCGCGGCGGCACGATCATCGAGCCCACGTCGGGCAATACGGGCATCGGCCTGGCGATGGTCGCAGCGGTCAAGGGCTATCCGCTGATTCTGGTGATGCCCGATAGCATGTCGATCGAGCGGCGGCGGTTGATGCTTGCTTACGGCGCCAAGTTCGAGTTGACGCCGCGCGCGAAAGGCATGCCGGGCTCGATCGAGCGCGCCAAGGAACTGGTGGGGCAGACCAAGGGTGCGTGGATGCCGCAGCAGTTCGA
>JBGSWX010000488.1:0-2506 GCA_041751695.1 Burkholderiaceae bacterium
GGCTGGCAGTCGCTTTCGATGTCCGCGTCAAGCGCAAGTTGTCCGCGTGCAATCAGGATCGCGGCCCCATGATCGCCGAATTCCGGCCGGCCGGATGCGCGCGCATCGCCTCCAGCAAGTGTGATACAGCATCAGCCGGCACTACCGCGACGAGCTTCCCTTCATTTGCCAGATACAGCGGGTCGAGGCCGAGAATTTCGCAAGCGCCCTTGACTTCGTCGCGCAGCGGTATCGCGGCCTCTTTGATCCGGATGCCGACCTCTGAGCTGCGCGCGATCTCGTTCAGTACGGTGGCAACGCCGCCGCGCGTTGCATCGCGCAGGCAGTGGATATCGGGGCAAGCATCGAGCATCGCCGCCACCAGACCTGCAAGCGGCTGGCAGTCGCTTTCGATGTCCGCGTCAAGCGCAAGTTGTCCGCGTGCAATCAGGATCGCGGCCCCATGATCGCCGAGCGTGCCGTTGGCGATCACCACCTCGCCCGGCCGCGCACGGCGCGACGAAATCGACACGCCGTGCGGCACGATGCCGATGCCTGCAGTGTTGACGAACAGCTTGTCTGCCGCCCCGCGCTCGACCACCTTGGTGTCGCCGGTGACGATTTTTACGCCGGCTTCGTTCGCAACGCGCTGCATGCTGGCCGCCACTCGGCGCAGCACGTCGACTTCCAAGCCTTCCTCGATGACGACCGCGCACGACAGTACAAGCGGGCGCGCGCCGCACATTGCCAGATCGTTGACGGTACCCGCCACCGCAAGCGTGCCGATGTCGCCGCCGGGAAAAAACAGCGGATCGACGACGTAGCTGTCGGTGGTAAAGGCGAGCCGATCGCCCGCAGCCTGAAACTCTGCGAGCGGCATAACCGCCTGATCTTCGAGCGCCGCAAGCAACGGGTTGTTAAATGCGCGCACGAACACATCATCGATCAACCGCCGCATTGCTGAACCGCCGCCGCCGTGCGCCAGCGTGATGTGTTTATCGAGCAGAGGCGTGTCGCGCAGCGGCGGCGCGCGGGTCATGCCGGCACTGCGCGCCTCGGTGCCGCGGTCTCGATTCGGACAAAGCGGTAGTAGGCCGCGCAGGCACCCTCACTGGAAACCATCAGCGCGCCGACCGGTGTTTCGGGCGTGCACGCGCGACCGAACACCTTGCACTGGTGCGGCTTGATCACACCCTTCAGCACTTCGCCGCACTGGCACGCCTTCGGGTCGGCAATGCTGACCCCAGGTACTCCGAAGCGCCGTTCCGCATCGAACTCGGCAAACGCTGCGCGCACGCGCACGCCCGAGTGATCGATCGAACCTAAGCCGCGCCATTCAAAAAACTCGCGCAGCTCGAACACCTGATGGATCGCCGCCAGCGCGGCGTCGTTGCCGTCTTCGCTGACGACGCGGCCGTATTGATTTTCGACTTCACTGCGGCGCTCGGCCAGCTGCTTCAGCACCATCCACAACGCCTGCAGTACGTCGAGCGGCTCGAAGCCGGCGATCGTGATTGGCTTGCCGTAGTCGCGGGCGATGAATGAAAACGGACTCGCGCCGATCACCATGCTGACATGGCCGGGACCGATAAAGCCGTCAATCTCCATGCCCGGCGAATCGAGGATCGCCTTGATCGTCGGGATGATCGTGATGTGGTTGCAGAACAGCGAAAAATTGCGGATGCCGTCGGCCTTCGCCCGCAACACGGTGAGCGCCGTGCTCGGCATCGTCGTCTCGAAGCCGAGCGCGAAGAAAATCACCTCGCGATCGGGATGCCGGCGCGCGAGCTCGAGCGCGTCGAGCGGTGAGTAGACCATGCGCACGTCTGCCCCTTCGGCCTTGGCCTGCAGCAGACTCTTCTTCGACCCCGGCACGCGCATCGCATCGCCAAAGGTGGTGAAGATTACTTCGGGCCGCTCGGCGAGTGCGACGCAGTCGTCGACCCGGCCCATCGGAAGCACGCATACCGGGCAACCGGGGCCGTGCACGAACTCGACCGCATCGGGCAGCAGTTGCTGGATGCCGTAGCGAAATATCGCGTGCGTGTGGCCGCCGCACACTTCCATGATCTGCAGCGGCCGCTGATGCTTTCCTCGCGCGCGCTCAATGTCGGCGACAACGCGACCGATCTCGGACGTCAATGCGCGCGCCCGCTCGGGGTCACGAAACTCGTCGATGTACTTCACGGCGCCGGCGCAATGACGCCGCGTGTCTCCGCCAGCAGCGTGTGCACGAGATCCCACAGCACGTGGTAGATCACGACATGCGTCTCCTGCACGCGGTGAACGCTGCTCGCTTCAACCACCAGGCAATGATCGATATCTGTGCTGCGTGCCATCGCGCCGCCGTCACCACCCGAAAGCCCGAAGGTCGCCAGGCCCATGCGTTTCGCCGTCGCGAAAGCGGCGAGCAGGTTGGGCGAGTTGCCGCTGGTCGAGATGCCGAGTAACGCATCGCCGCGGCGTGCCTGCGCGAGGAGCGGGCGCACGAAGACATGTTCGATGCCGACATCGTTGCCGACCGCGG
>JBGSWX010000489.1:0-2384 GCA_041751695.1 Burkholderiaceae bacterium
TGAACGACTACGACCTGGCCGCCAACAACGGCGGCTGGCAATGGGCTGCCTCAACCGGCTGCGACGCGCAGCCGTACTTTCGAATCTTCAACCCGATCACGCAGTCCGAGAAGTTCGACGCGGAAGGAGCTTTCATTCGCCGCTACCTGCCGCAGCTTGCCAACTTCACTGCAAAGGAAATTCACGCGCCGTGGCTGGCTTCAATAGAACGGCAAGAGGAAGCCGGCTGCGTCATTGGACGCGACTATCCAAAGCCGATTGTCGATCACGCGCAGGCGAGAGTTAAGACGCTAGCGCGGTTCGCTAAAGCAAAGCGGTAGCGTCGCGGCGCGCAAGCGTTGGGCGGAGCTGCCCTGCCTGAGCGTCGGGCACGAAGTGCCCGACGACGTAGACGGCGCAGTTGCGCCAGCCGCTGCTGCACGTCACGGGGACGCTCAGCTAGCCTTACGCTGTCACGCGCTCTGCAAGGTACTGCTTAATAAACTTCAGTAGCTCGTCTTCCTGATAGGGCTTACCGAGGTATTCGTTGACGCCCAACTCGAACGCCATGCTCCTGTGTTTCTCGGCCGTGCGTGAGGTGATCATGATGATCGGAATCCGAGCCGTCACCTTGTTGCCGCGCACGTTGCGCGTCAGGTCGTAGCCGTCCATGCGCGGCATCTCGATATCGACCAGCATGATGTCGGGCGTTACGTCCTGCAACTGCCGCAGCGCATCGACTCCGTCCTTCGCCAGCAGCACCGTGTAGCCCTGCCGCTCGAGCAACCGCTGCGTCACTCTTCGAACCGTCAGCGAATCGTCGACCACCATCACCGTCGGCACGGTCGACGTCGACAACTCGGTCACGTGATCGATTCGTTTTTGCGCGGCCTTGGCCTCATCGCGCGCATCGGGCGCGACATCGAACACGGCCGGCGGCTCGGGTGCGCGCGTGATCAACTGCACCGGGTTGATGATCAACACGATCTCGCCATTACCCAGAATCGTGGCGCCCAGAATGCCGGCCAGCCGCGCCACCTGCACGCCGACGCTCTTGACCACGACCTCCTGATTGCTTGACACCTCATCGACCGCGATCGCCAGCCGGTCGTCGCCCGAGCGCAGCAGCACAACCGGTGTCTGCCGCGCCAGATGCGGAGTGGTTTCTTCGCCGAGCAATTGCGTCAACGGCCGCAGCACGACCACGCCCACCGGCGGAATTTCAATCAGTCCATCGGTCAGCGCCGCCAGCAGCACGGCGGGACGATACCGGCGCACTTGTTCGACCATGCCGGCCGGAATCGCGTAGCGCCGGCCGCCGATACCGACCAGAACAACCTGCGCAATCGCCAGCGTCATCGGCAGATAGATCGAGAATCGCGTGCCGCGCCCGCTCTCACTCGCAATCGAGATGCGGCCGCCGAACGATGCGAGCTCGGCGCGCACCACGTCCATGCCGACACCGCGGCCCGCCAGCTCGGTGACTTCGGTCGCCGTGGTGAAACCCGGTTGGAAAATAAGCTCCATCAGCTCGCGGTCGGTGAGCGTCTGATCGGGCGCGACCAGTTCACGCTCAACCGCAAGCGCGTGGATTCGCTCCAGGTTCAACCCCGCGCCGTCGTCGTTGATGACGACGATGATCTCGTTGCCTTCCTGCCGCACGTCGAGCGTGAGCTCGCCGACTTCTTCCTTGCCCGCTGCGCGCCGCTCGTCGGGCCGCTCGAGCCCGTGCACGATCGCGTTGCGGATCAGATGCTCAAATGGCCCGGCCATTTTTTCGAGCACGCCGCGATCGAGCTCGGTCGTCGCGCCGCGAATATCGAGATTGACGCGTTTGTCGAGCTCCTTCGCGGCCTGCCGCGCCACGCGATACAAGCGCTCCGACACATTCGCAAATGGCACCAGCCGCACGCGCATCAATTGTTGCTGCAGATCGCGCGTCAGGCGCATTTGCGATGTCAAATCGGTATCCGCGCTCTGCAGTCCCTTCAGCATGTTGCTCTGGACCATCGCGACGTCTTCGACCGACTCGGCCAGCATGCGCGTAAGTTCCTGCAGGCGCGTATAGCGGTCGAACTCGAGCGGATCGAAGTCGGCAGATTCGCGCGACAGCTTGTCGCCGCGTGCCTGGATCTGCGCATCGGCCTGGATCTCGACTTCGCGCAGCTGCGCGCGCAGCCGCGAAATGTTTTCCGTGAGGTCGGTCAACGATCCCTTGATCGTGCCGACTTCGTTTTCGAGCTTCGAGCGTGCGATCGAAACCTCGCCGGCCTGGTCGACGAGCTTGTCGAGCACGTCCGCCCGTACGCGAATGTAGGTCGTGGTCGGGGCTGCCCCCGGCGCGGCGGCCGTCATCGTCGCACTGACCTCGCCGCCGGCTGCAAACACCGGCGCTGCCTTGGGCG
>JBGSWX010000490.1:0-1527 GCA_041751695.1 Burkholderiaceae bacterium
ATCGGCGGCGCGTCGCAGCTCGGCCCGGATCTGACGCACGTTGCGAGCCGGCTTTATATCGGCGCGGGCTCGCTGCCGACGCGCGGCGATAATCTCCGTGAGTGGGTGGCGCACGTTCAACGTATCAAGCCGGGCGTCTTGATGCCATCGTTCGACCACCTCGATAACGAAGCGCTCACCGCACTGGCGGCGTTTCTGGACGGCCTGAAATGACGCCGCAAGAACATTCGGGCACGCTGCCAAGCTCACTGCCGCGTCCCGCCGGCGAGCTCGATGCGCTCGAGCGCGCCTGGAAGCCGGCGCCGGGCTGGGGCTTCTTCGCGCGCGTCAACAATAGCCAGATCGGCCAGTTGTACATCGTCACCGCGTTGATGTTCTTTGTGGCCGCGGGTGTGCTCGCGCTGATCATGCGCACGCAGCTCGCGGTGCCCGACAACACGCTGGTGGCTCCGCAGCTTTACAACCAGCTCTTCACGATGCACGGCACCGTGATGATGTTCCTGTTCGCGATTCCGGTGGTCGAGGCGGTCGCGGTCTACTTCCTGCCCAACATGCTGGGGGCGCGCGACCTGCCGTTTCCGCGCCTCGGTGCGTACGCGTACTGGGCGTACGCGATCGGCGGCACCGCTTTTTTTCTGACGATTTTCTTCGGCGTCTCGCCCGACGGCGGCTGGTTCATGTACCCGCCGCTGACGAGTCAGTATTCGGCCGGACCCGGCGCCGACTGGTATCTGCTCGGCATCGGCTTTATCGAGATCTCGGCAATTGCCGGCGCGATCGAGCTGATCATCGGGGTGGTGTTCACGCGTGCGCCCGGCATGACGCTCGGCAAGATGCCGATCTTTGCGTGGGCGATGCTGATTGCAGCGCTGATGGTCATCTTCGCGTTTCCGGCGGTGATCGCCGGCTCCACGCTGCTCGAGCTCGAACGCGCGCTCGGCTGGCCGTTTTTTATTGTCGAGCGCGGCGGCGATCCGATCCTGTGGCAGCACCTGTTCTGGTTCTTCGGGCATCCGGAGGTCTACATCATCTTCGTGCCGGCCGCTGGGCTGGTAACGATGATGGTTTCGACGCTGGCGCAAACGCCGCTGGTCGGCTATCGGGCGATCGTGCTGGCGCTTGCCGCGACCGGCTTTTTCGGCTTCGCAGTGTGGGCGCACCACATGTTCACGGCCGGCCTGGGCACGTTCGAGCTGATGCTGGTGTCGGCGGCCAGCTTTGCGGTGGCTGTGCCGGTCGTCATTCAAATCTTCAGCTGGTTGGCCACGCTCTGGCAGGGACGGTTGCGTATTAACGGCGCCTCACTGTTCATGCTCGGATTTTTCTTCATCTTCGTGCTCGGCGGGTTAACCGGCGTGATGGTCGCGGTACTGCCGTTCGACTGGCAGGTGCACGACACTTACTTCATCGTTGCCCATCTTCATTACGTGTTGATCGGCGGCATGGTGTTTCCGCTATTTGCCGCGCTGTATCACTGGACCCCGATCGTCAACGGCCGTGTGCTGTCGGAACGTCTGTCGCGCTGGA
>JBGSWX010000491.1:0-1520 GCA_041751695.1 Burkholderiaceae bacterium
GCGATCGCCGGTAAAAACGGCGCCCTCGCCGTCGGGATGGTGACGCGCAATCTCGCGCGGGTGGACGTTGGCGGTCGACGTGGCGCCCGAAGTGGACAGGTCGACCGTCACGGTTCGCAAGCCGAGCTTGTCGATGCACTGCTTCAGGAAGAAGAGCTCGCGTCCCTTGGTGTCGAACGTGCCGACGATGTAGGCAGCGCGCTGCGCGTTGCTGGCGACGGGGAATTCGAACACTCGCGCACTGCGTGCGTTAGACGAAGTGTGCGCGACGGCTTCTGCTTCGACCGATTCCGAGGGTTTCGTGTCCCGAAGCGAAGCGCGCACTGCACGGTCGTGCAGCGGCACCTCCGGCTGCATCGCGTTCCAGCGCGTGAAACTGCGCACCGTCTGCGTCGGCACGGATGCCGGTAGCGCATCTCCATGCGCGCGCCGAACGGTCAGCATGCGTGCCGGCGCGTGGTTTTTTGTAACCGCCGGTATTTCGACTCTGGCTTCTTCGCCTGCAGCGTGCACGCCGAGCAGGCGCTGCTGCAACTCCGTATCGGCTGCCAGCTCGCTGCTCGACATTTCGCGCGCGATCCGCCCGTTGACCATCACGGCGACGCGGTCCGCAGCGTCGACCGCGACCCCGATGTTCTGTTCGATCAGCAACACCGCGATGCCGGCGGCTTCGGACGTCGCATGCGCCAGTTGCTTCAGCGTCGCGGTGACTTGCTCGACGATCACCGGTGCCAAGCCTTCGGTCGGCTCGTCCATCACCAGCACGCGCGGGTTGAACAGCAGCGCGCGGCCGATCGCCAGCATTTGTTGCTCGCCGCCCGATAGCTCGGCGCCGCCGTTGCGGCGTCGATCGGCCAGCCGCGGAAACAGCGAATAAATGCGCTCGACTGTCCATGCACCCTGCCGCGCGCTCTTTGACGCCAGACGCAAATGCTCGTCGACCGACAGCGAAGGCCACACACGCCGGCCCTGTGGCACATAGCCGATGCCGAGCTCGGTGATCGTGTTGGGCGACATGCCCAGAATTTCTCGCCCCGCAAGTTTCACGCTGCCGCGCGCCGGCACCAGACCCGTGATCGCATTGCACAGAGTCGTCTTTCCCATGCCGTTGCGGCCCACGACGCCGAGCACACCCGAAGGCAGTGTCAACGACACGTCCTGCAGCGCATGCGCACGGCCGTAAAACACATCGAGGTTGCGCACCTCGAGCGCGGGTGCCTGTGCCGACATGCCGGCGGTCATCGCCTCAGTGGACATGCGCACCTCCATGCCCCTTCGCGCCCATGTAGATCGCGTGCACTTCAGCGTCGTCCTGGATCTCCTGCGGCGATCCGTGCTTCAGCAGGCGGCCGTTGTGCATCACTGTGACGCGCTCGGCCACGCCGAGTGCGATGTCGAGATCGTGCTCGATCAATACGAAGCCGAGGTGCGGCGGTAGCGCGCGCAGCAGTGCGACTAGCTCGCGGCGCTCGGCAGGTGACAAACCCGCCGCCGGCTCGTCGAACAAAATCAATCTCGGT
>JBGSWX010000492.1:0-6685 GCA_041751695.1 Burkholderiaceae bacterium
GTTGATCATCTGCAAAGAGACGCTGAGCACCGACGTGATCTGCTCGGGCTTCAGCAGCGGCGTGCCGAGGTTGACCGCGATGATGATGTCGGCCCCCATCGCGCGCGCGATGTCGACCGGCAGGTTGCGCACCAATCCGCCATCGACCAGCAGGCGCCGTCCTACCTCGACCGGCGCGACCGCGCCCGGCACCGACATCGACGCACGGATCGCCTGCACCACGCTGTCCTCTTTCAGCACGACCATTTCGCCGGTGCCGATATCGGTGGCGATCGCGCGAAACGGAATCGGCAGCTCGTCGAAGCTGCGCACACTCGTGATCTGCACCAGCTTGCGCAGCTCGCTCTCGAGCGCCACGCCGGTGACTACGCCTTTCGGCAACAGCACGCCGTCGACAGTGAGCGGCAATTCGGGAACAAAGTAGGGCCGCAGATCGTCGTCCTTGCGCCGCATCGACTGATCCTGCCGCGGCGGCTGATCGGTAAAAAGGCGGTCGGTCGTGATCGACTTGATCTCTGTTTCCAGCTCGGCGACCGTCATGCCGGTCGCGTACGCGGCGCCGACGATCGCACCCATGCTCGTGCCCGCGATCACGTCGACCGGCACGCGCAGTTCTTCGAGAACCTTGAGCACGCCGATGTGAGCCGCCCCGCGCGCGCCGCCGCCGGACAGGACGAGGCCGATCTTCGGACGCGCGGGAGATGAAGGTGCAACATCCGTTGCAGCCGGCGCGACTTGCGCGACCGCATACGGCGTCATCATGCAAAACGCAAAGACCGGTACGGCCAGGACTCGCCGCAATCGAATCAACTGCAGCATCTGTGCACCTCGCGTTCGACCGAGGCGCAGTTTACGGAGCGCGACGAACTACTTGTTCACCGGCATCATGAACTCCGGCCCCTTGCTAGCCGCCGCATCGGGCCAGCGCTGCATCACCGACTTGTAGCGCGTGTAGAAGCGAACGCCTTCTTCGCCGTACGCGTGGTGATCGCCGAACATCGATCGCTTCCAGCCGCCGAATGAGTGAAACGCCATCGGCACTGGAATCGGCACGTTGATGCCGACCATGCCGGCTTGCACATTGCGCGCGAATTCGCGCGCCGTTCCACCATCGGCGGTGTAACAGGCGACGCCGTTGCCGTACTCGTGCGAGTTGACCAGACTAAGCGCCGCCGCGAGATCGGGCACGCGGACCACGCACAGCACCGGCCCGAAAATCTCCTCGCGATAAATGCGCATCGACGGTTCCACACAATCGAACAGCGTGGCGCCGAGAAAGAACCCGGCCTGAGTCGCCGATTCGTGCGTGCGGCCATCGCATACGATCCGCGCGCTTTCGGCCACACCCTGATCGATGTAGCCGAGCACTTTTTCTCGGTGCGCTGCTGTCACCAGGGGCCCCATGTCGGCTTGTGCATCCATGCCGCCGGTGATTCGCAGAGTGCCGACACGTGATTTTAATTTGTCGATGAGAGCGTCCGCGATATCGCCGACGACGACGCACACGGAGATCGCCATGCAACGCTCGCCGGCTGAGCCGTACGCCGCCCCCACCAGCGCATCGGCCGCGTGATCGAGGTCGGCGTCGGGCATCACGACCATGTGATTCTTGGCGCCGCCGAGCGCCTGCACCCGCTTGCCGTGCCGCGACCCTTCGGCGTGGATGTACTGCGCAATCGGCGTCGAGCCTACGAAGCTGACCGCGGCGATACCGACGTGCGCAAGAATCGCGTCCACGGCTTCCTTGTCGCCTTGGACGACGTTGAACGCGCCGTCGGGTAGGCCTGCTTGCTGCAGCAGCTCAGCCAGTAACAACGAAACCGAAGGATCGCGCTCCGACGGCTTGAGCACGAACGTATTGCCGCACACCAGAGCCAGCGGAAACATCCACATCGGCACCATCGCCGGAAAATTGAACGGCGTGATGCCGGCCACCACGCCGAGCGGCTGGCGCAGCGAATAGTTGTCAATGCCGCCGCCGATGTTGTCCGAAAACTGCGTCTTCAGCAGCTGTGGCGCGCCGCACGCGAACTCGACGATCTCGATGCCGCGCTGAACTTCCCCCTTTGCATCGCTGAACACCTTGCCGTGTTCGTTCGTGATGATCGAAGCGAGCGCATCATGATTGCGCTCGAGCAGCTCCTTGAAGCGAAACATCACGCGCGCGCGGTTCAGTGGGGAGGTTTCGCTCCACGCCGGTAACGCCTCGCGCGCCGCTTCCACCGCAGCATCGACATCGGCGACATCCGCCAATCGAACCGATCCCGTGACATCACCGGTCGCCGGGTTGAACACCGCGCCGGTTCGAGAAGCCGAGCCACCGGCGCGTGCGCCGGCGATCCAGTGCGTGATGTCGGCCAGCGCCGTTTCGTTTTTTCCCATACCGCTATTTTGCACCCACCAGATGCCCGAGATAATCGCGCGCGGCGGGGACTCGTATCAGATCGTCGAACGTCGGATGCCGGGTCACGTGACCACGTTCGACGAAGACGAAGCTCTCGGCTATTTCGCGCAGGAGCTCAACTTGCCACGGCTCTTGCGGGTGCAGGCAGACGAACAGCAGGCGGTCACGGCGCCGCAGGTTTTCGAAGAAACGCAGCGTGAAACCGATGTAGCCGTCCTGCGTGTTCAACTGCGGCTCATCGAATAGGTGCACCAGCGCTTCATCGCGCGCCGCACGCGCAAGCATCACCTCGGGCTTCCACGATCGGAAGCGCCGGATTTGATAGGACTGGTGGTAATGCCGCGCCAACTGGCCGCGTTCGTTGCGGCGGACGCGATGAATGTCCTGCCCGTCGATCTGTACCGATCCGGCGGTTGGCGCATTCGAGCCGGTGATCAATTCGAACAACGTCGTCTTGCCCGAACCGTTCGGCCCGAGCACGCCGACGATCGCGGGTTCGGCAAAGCTCAGTTCGGCTTGCAGAACGAAGCTGGGCGCGCTCGCCCATCGACGTTTGCGATATTGCTTGCGCAGCGAGGCAACGCGAAGCAGATCTGCCATGAAGACGCTCGATCAGGCTCCGAGCAAGCGCGCGCGCAGAGCGGAATCGTTACGCAAGTCCGCTGCCGGACCGTGGTGCGCAACTGAGCCGTGATCGAGCACGACGACGCGATCGGCGACGTCGAGCGCCGCGCCGACGTGTTGCTCGACCAGCAGCACGCTGACGCCTTCCTTCTTCAGGCGTTGCACGGTGCGCATGACATCCTGCACCACTTTCGGCGCCAGGCCCTGACTCGGCTCGTCCATCAGCACCAGCCCGGGGCTGCCGAGCAATGCCCGCGAAATCGCGACCATCTGCATCTCGCCGCCAGAGAGATTTTCGCTGTCGCGCTCGAGCAGATATTCGAGCGCGCTGAAAATTTCGCAGCAATCGCTGATCGTCCAGCGCCGAAACTTTGTACTCTTCTCGGCAATCGTCAAATTGCGCCGCACGGTCAGGCTCGGTACCACGCGCCGCTCTTCGGGCACCCACGCAACGCCGGCGCGCGCGATGGTGTGCGTACTCTGATGCGTCACGTCGCGCCCATCGAAGCGGATCGCGCCCTGGCACGCGGGAGTCAGGCCAAGAATCGAGCGCAACGTCGTCGTCTTGCCGGCGCCGGTTGCACCGAGCAGCGCCACCACTTCACCGGCGCCGACTTGCAGCGACACGTCGAACAGCGCCTGCGTCTCGCCGTAGAAGGTGCGAATGCTCTCGATCTGCAGCATCACGCAACGGCTCCCAGATTACTGCGCGCCACCCACGGATCGGCGCGCAAATCGGCCGGCGTGCCTTGCGCAATCACCTGTCCCCATTGAATGACCGAGATGCGATCGGCGATGCGAAACAGGAACGGCATGTCGTGCTCGATCACGACGATCGTCGTGCGTTGGCGCAGCCGCTCGATCAACGCGGTTAATCTTTGCGCGCCTTGCGCCCCCATGCCCGCCGTCGGCTCATCCAGAAACAGCAAGCGGGGCTCGGGCGCGAGCGCCACGGCGATCTCGAGACATCGGCGATCGCCGTACGCAAGCCCCTTGGCCGGCGCGTGTTCCTTCCCCGCGAGCCCGACGTCGGCAAGCAACTGCGCGGCGCGCGCTTGCAAGGCAGAGTCTCGGCGCACCTGCCCCGTCATGCGAAAGGCTTTGTTTACTAGAGGCTGCATCGCCACGATCACGTTATCCAGCGCGCTGTAGCTGTCGAACAGGTTCATCAGCTGGAATGAGCGCGAGATGCCGGCGCGCGCGATCTTCGCCGGCGACGCCCCGGTGATGTCGTGGCCATCGAAGAACACCTGCCCGCGCTCGGGGCGATAGCGCCCCGTCAGCACGTTAAAGAATGTGGTCTTACCGGCACCGTTCGGTCCGATGATCCCCGCCAGCTCACCGGTTTCGATTGCAAACGAGATGTCGTCGAGCACGATCTGCTGCCCGAAGCGCTTGTGCAGACGGCGAGCTTCGAGTAGCGGCATCAGGCACCGTGCGCTCGTGCGCGCCATGTTTGTCGCAGTTGATTGGCCATGCCGGCGAGGCCTTCCGGCTTGAACAGCACGACCGCCATGAACAACAGCCCGTACCAAAGCAGCCAGGTTTCCGTGTACGCGCCGAGCAGATCGCGCGCGACGATAAAGAACACCGCACCGATCACCGGGCCCCAGAAGCTGACCAATCCGCCGCCGATCAACACCATCATCACCACGTAGCCGGAGTTGTTCAGGCTCATCACGTTCGGATACGCCGACTGTTGCGCCAGCGCGAACAGGCCGCCGGCCAGCCCGGCGATCGCACACGACATCACGAACACGGTGAACTTGACGAGCCAGACGTTGTGCCCGCAGTACGCCGCGCGCATTTCGTTCTGCTTGACGGCGCCAAGCACGCGCCCGAAGGGCGTGTCGATCAGATACCAGAGCGCCCATGCGATTACTGCGAACAAGACCAGCGCGAAGTAAAACAGCGCAGCGTGCGACGTCAACGACAGTTGAACCAAGCCGAGATCGAGCGGCGGGCGCGGGACATTGAGCAGTCCGTCTTCACCACCGGTCACGCTGTGCCACTTGATCGAAACGAACCACGCCAACTGGCCGAAGGCGATCGTCATCAACGCGTAGTAGATGCCGCGCCGATGCGAGATAAATAGAGCGACCACTGCTCCGAAAACGGCAGCAGCGAAGATTGAAGCCGTCATGCCGGCGATCAGCCCGACATCGGCCTGCTTCAACGCCAGCCCCGCCGCATACGCGCCGACGCCGAAAAAAGCGCCGTGGCCGAACGACGGTAGGCCGCCGTAGCCCAGCAGCAGGTTGTAGCCCAGCGCGTACAGGCTCCAGATCAGAACCTCGAGCGCCAAGTATTGGTAAAGCCCGACGGCGCCGAGCCAAAGCGGGCTGGTCGCGAACAGCGCGAGCACCACGCCGTATCCAAGCGCAAACCGCGGCGCCTGTGCCGCCGTGAAAGACGTCGTCGCAACGACCTGCCCTTGCATGCTCAAAACACCCGCCACCCGTTCCCCATCAGCTCGTATTAGAATATTTGTTCTGTTTCTGGACAAAACGTAATCTACGTTCTAATCTTGCCGGAAGCAATGGCTTTGATGAAACGACAATCATGCAGTCGCAGGCTCTGAGCAGCGCACGCGTTCGACCCAGTAGCTATGACGACCTGGCGGGCCGAATCACCGAGCGCTTCCCCCGGCTGCCCGGTCAATTGCAGCGCATCGCACGTTTCGCGCTCGACTCGCCCGAGGATTTTGCCCTCGGAACCGCGGCGCAACTGGCAGAGCAGATCGGTGTGCAGCCTTCCGCGCTGGTTCGGTTTGCAGCGGCGGTGGACTGCGACGGCTTCGCCGAATTGCGCCAGCTGTTTCGCACCCAACTCCGCTCGCGCACGCTGACGTATCGCGAACGTATCGAGCGGCTGCAATCGCGCACTCCGAAAGCGACGTCGCCGGGCGCGGTGTTTCGCGCGCAAGCGGGCCAGGCGATCGCTGAGCTGCAGCGCTTTCAACATGCGATCGACGACCGGCTGCTGACACAAGCCGTCGAGTTGATCGCGACGGCTTCGCAAATCAATCTGCTGGCCGCGCGGCGCTCGTTTCCGGTCGCCGCCTACCTGGCTTACGCCCTCAATCAGCTCGAAGTGCGCACGCGGCTGCTGGACAACGTCGGCGGCATGAATAGAGAATTCGCTGCGCGTATCGACGCCGATGAAGTCGTCATCGCCGTCAGCTTTCGCAACTACACCAGCGAGATCGTCGAGATCGCCGACAGTTGCAGAAAGCGCGGTGCGGCGGTGATCGCGATTACCGACAGCAAGCTTTCTCCCTTGATGCGTGTGGCGACGCTCTCGTTCGCCATCGGCGATGACGGCGGCGCCGCGTTTCGCTCGCTGGTCGAACCGATCGTGCTGGCACAATCGCTGGTGGTCGCGGTCGGCCATCGATTGCTGACCGAGCGCGCACTCAGGCGTACGTCGAGCAAAAATCCAGCTAAGAAGAGGTCGCGCCGATGAACGACGACGCGACGCCCCGCGCGCTCGACGTCATCTGCATCGGGCGCGCCGCCGTGGATCTGTACGGCGAGCAAATCGGCGCGCGCCTGGAAGACGTCACGACGTTTGCTCGCTAACTCGGCGGCTCGCCGGCCAATACAGCCGTCGGCTGTGCGCGTCTCGGTCTGCGGGCGGCCATGCTGACACGCGTCG
>JBGSWX010000493.1:0-3047 GCA_041751695.1 Burkholderiaceae bacterium
GCGCCGCGCCGCCGACAATGCGATCGACTGGTTCTCGCTCGCTTTGTTCAGCCTCGCGTTGATGGCCATCTGGCTGTACTTCGGCGCGTGGAACTTCGGCGTGCCGCCGAAGATGGCGCAATCGGTCGCGCGTCTCGTGCCGGGCCTGGAACCCTCAGCGCCTGTTGTCGCGACGATCATCGCGGCTGCAGCGACGATAGCCTGGATTTTTCTTGCGCGATGGCGCGTGCGAGTACGTCCTCCGATGCTCTGGCGGGGGCCATTTTTGGCCGCGGGCGGCCTCGCCGCGGTGTGGGTCGTCGTGGTGTCGATCTACAGCGCGCCGTTTGAATACTCCCGCTCTTACGCATCGACGGCAGCCGTGCTGGCCGAACAGGTGAAGCGAGTCGGCGGCGATAGCTGCGTGCAGGGCCATCATCTGCCGCTCGGTGTGCGCGCCATGCTGGCGTACCACGGCGGATTGCGCTTCGGGCCGCAATTTGCAGCGCCGATTCCCTGCCGTGTGGCCATCCAGCGCGACAGTGAGCGGACCACGAGCGACGATGAGCCGCTCACCGGCGGCTGGAAAGTCACTTACGAATTCACACGCCGCGCGCGTTACGACGAAGTGTTCAGAGTGTGGATACGCGACCGTTGATCCTCGCGCTTGCTGCATACGATGAATGATTCAGCAGCGCGGGCCGCTCCGCAGCCGGCGCCCGACACATCGACCCGCGCCTTTGTAAAACTCGCGTGGCCGCTTCTTGTCGCCAATCTGGCGGTGGTCGGCAACGGCACGATCGACACCATCATGGCCGGCCGCTTGTCAGCGACCGATCTGGCAGCGGTGGCGGTCGGCTCCAGCATCTATGTATCGGTTTACATCGGCTTGATGGGCGTGCTGCAGGCGCTGTCGCCGATCGCCGGGCATCACTACGGCGCGCAGCGCTGGCGCGCGATCGGCGACGATCTGCAGCAGGCACTCTGGCTGTCGCTTTTCCTGGCGCTCGCCGGATTACCCATCGTGCTCGCGACCGACATCTGGCTCGAATTCGCGCGCGTCAACCCTGAGGTTGCAACGATTGCCACCACGTACTTACACGCGATCGCTTTCGGCCTACCGGCCGCCCTGGCGTCGCGCGCGTTCGTGGCGTTAAACGCAGCAGTTTCACGCCCGAAGATCACGATGACGATCAACGTGTTCGCGCTCGCGCTGAAGGTCCCGCTCAACGCGCTCTTCATGTCGGGCGCGGGGCCGATCCCTGCGATGGGAGGCGCCGGCGCAGGCGTGGCCACCGCGGTGCTTGCGTGGGTGACGCTCGCGTTAAGCCTCGGCGTGTGGCGGCTCGACCCGACGTTCCTCCGCTTTCGCAGTGAAGGTGTGCACCTTCCGCGCTGGGCGAGCCAGCGCGAGCTGTTGAAACTCGGCATCCCGATCGGTTTGTCGGTGCTGTTCGAAGTGACGTCGTTCACCTTCATGGCGGTGCTGATCGCTCGTCTCGGCACCGCAGCGGTTGCGGGACATCAGGTCGTTGCCAACCTGGCCGCGATCCTGTTCATGGTTCCACTTGCATTGGGCATAGCCACCAGCGTGCTGATCGCGCAATCGTTGGGCGCGGGGCATCCGCGTACCGCGCGCGTTGCCGCGCTGCGCGGTTTTCGGCTTTCGATGAGCATCGCTGTAGTCGCAGCGATCGGCGTGTGGTTGTTGCGCGAGCCGCTGGTGGCGCTCTACACGATCGACACAGCCGTCGGCGCAGTGGCGCTGTCACTGATCGGCTGGGCCGCGGTTTTTCATGTGTTCGACGCGTGCCAGGGTGTGTGCGGCTTTGCGCTGCGGGGTTACAAAAACACGCTTTGGCCGATGGTGATTTACGGCGTTTCACTGTGGGGTGTGGGATTGATCGGCGGCTACTGGATCGCGCTGACCGAAACGCCGCTGGGTCCGCCGCGTGGGGCGCTCGGTTTCTGGGAAGCGGCGACCGTCTCACTTGGCATCGCCGCGATCGCACTGGTTTGGCTGGCCGCTGCGGTGTCGAGCCGGCTTGCGCAGAAGGCATAAAAAAGGCCGGGAGCCCCGGCCTTGTGCAGATAATGAGCTAGCGAGCAGCGCCTTGCAGTGCTGCGATCCGCTCTTCGATCGGCGGGTGGCTCGAGAACAGCATCGACATTCCACTCGGACGACCGGTGATGCCGAACGCTTGCACTTGTTGCGGCAACTGGCCGGGGTCCTGCCCGCCCAAGCGTGCCAGTGCGTTGATCATGGGCCGGTTGCTGCCCATCAGTGCCGCAGCGCCGGCGTCGGCCCGGAATTCGCGCCGCCGAGAGAACCAGCTCACCACGATCAGGGCAAGGAAGCCGAGCGCGATATCGAGCACGATCGTTGTCACGTAATAACCGATACCGGGCGCGTCGCTTTCGTTGCGCAAGATCAGCCGGTCAACCGCGTAGCCGATCACACGCGAGGCGAACACGACGAACGTGTTCAGCACGCCCTGCAGCAGCGTCATCGTCACCATGTCGCCATTCGAAATGTGCGAAATCTCGTGGCCCAACACCGCTTCGACTTCGTCTTTGCTCATCGACTGAAGCAGACCCGTCGAGACCGCCACGAGGGCGCTGTTCTTGAATGCTCCGGTCGCAAACGCATTCGGCTCGCCCTCGAAAATCGCCACTTCGGGCATGCCGATGCCGGCCTTTTCAGCGTGACGACGCACAGTATCGACGAGCCACGATTCCATCGCGTTGGATGGCTGGCTGATCACCTGCGCGCCCGTGGACCGCTTGGCCATCCACTTCGACAACAACAGCGAAATGAACGCGCCAGTGAAGCCCACCACCAGCGAAAAGATTGCCAGGCTGCCGATGTTCAGCGTTTGTCCGCCCAGGTTGAAGTTGATGCCGAACACCGACGACAGAATCGTCAGGAACAGCACCAGGACGGCCATGATCGCAAGGTTCGTCAGAACGAACAGAGCGATACGTTTCATAAGGTCTTCTCCACAGAGAGGTTAAAAATCGATTGCTTGCTCATTCGCCTTCAAGGCTTTGGACCGGCCGAATGTAAG
>JBGSWX010000494.1:0-2633 GCA_041751695.1 Burkholderiaceae bacterium
GCATAGCCGAGCACCAGGCGCACGAGCGCGTCTTCATCCGCTCGCTCGCCGCGCGTGGCCACGCCGTCGGGCTGTCGCGCACCACGTCGCACGTGGTCGACGTGCTCGATGCCGCAGGCTTCGACACCGTGCTGGTTGAGACGGTCGGTGCGGGGCAATCCGATGTTGCCATTGCCAAGCTCGCGCGCACGCGCATCGTCGTGTGCCCGCCCGGACTGGGCGACGAAATTCAGGCGCTGAAAGCGGGCGTGCTCGAGATCGCGGACATCTTGGTCGTGAACAAGGCCGATCTACCGGGCGCAGATCGCACCGCGCGCGACCTGCTAGCGATGCCCCCTCGGCGGGGAGATAAATCGAGACGGCCCGTACTGAGTACGACATCGACGACCGGCGAGGGTGTTGCGCAGCTAGTCGACGCCATCACAGAACACAGAGCCACGATTGATACTTAGCGGGGACAGCAGCGGCTGACACAGCTGCGCCGCCTACATCGTCGGGAAGTGTCCGACGCCCAGGCAGGGCAGCTCCACCCAACGCTTGCGCGCTGTGCTTCCCCAACCGACATCGCGCTCGTCGATCACGGCAGCATCGAAGCCGTGCTGCACCAGCTCATCAGTGATCAACGCCCCGGTAATGCCGCCGCCGAGCAAAGCGACATCGCCGCGCGCGTCGTTCTGCAGCGGCGGAAACGCATGCATCAATCCGTTCTTCACCGCCAAAACGGATAGCCGCTTTTCAGATCCATCAGCGGTCAGCTCTCCGCAAACTCGTAGCGCTCGGGCCGCGCTTGCTCGCGCCGATACTTCACGAGAGCCAGCGCGCGGTAGATGCCGTGCACGAACTTGCCGTAGGGCAACACGAGGAACAGTGCGAGCACCGGCCCGAGGTGCAGCGCGAGCAAGGCCGGCATCCACGCCGAGTCGCGCAATGCGAGCAGCAGCAATCCGGTGACGCCGGTAATCAACAGCAGCGACGTAAATCCCGTATCGAAAAATTTCTGCGCTGAATCGTGCAGCGCTGCTGGTCGCAACGTGCGCAGCCACAACAGTCCCGCCGGCCCGATCACCAGGCCGGCGCCACCGACCACACCGAGCACCACCGGCACGCTGATCCACGGGTACGGCGCGGGCCACCCCAACGCGTAGTGATAAAACGAAGCGACGGTGGTCGACGCCAGGCACAGCAGGAAGCCGTAGAAAGTCAGATTGTGGAAGATGCGGCGCGACTGCGTCGGCGCGTCGGTTCGCTCCGGGCACCCGTCGCCACCACCGTCCAGATAAGTGAGCGTAGCGGCGTCGTGCAGCGCGCCTGCCGCTGCACCGCGGGTGCTCGAGCTGCCCGGCGGTTCGATCGCGCGCCAGAAGCGCCACGCGCCGATGGTCAGTGCAAGCACGGCAAATCCAAAACTCGCACCAAAGATCGCGACCAGAAAGTTGTGCGGAAAAATCGCGTAGAACGAACCAGCGCCGCTGTGTGCCCGGAAAAATCCATCGCCGCGCCATGCGATGCCTATCGCAAAAAACAGTGCCAGCGATGCGGCCAGCAGTACGCACATTAGTGTCGACTGGCGCCGATAAAGCGCGCCGAATGCGCGCGGCCACGCGTACGTCTCGTACGATGCAAGCCGCACCTGCGCCAGTGCACGTGGCACATTGACCGCGAATTCGTGCGGCGGCGCGTATTGGCACGCCGAATAGCACGCACCGCAGTTGTGGCACAGGTTGGCAAGGTAATCGAGATCGTCGCGCGCGAAGTCGATGCGTCGCTCCATCGCAGGAAACACCGCGCAATAGCCTTCGCAATAGCGGCACGAGTTGCAGATGCCCATCATGCGGGCGGCTTCGGTGTAGACCAGTTCGCTCATTGCAGACTTCGCGCAGCGCGCGCCGCCTCGGTGCCGGCGATGCGGCCGAACACCGTGCCGATAGTCATTCCGATGCCGGCCACGTAGCCCTCCCCCAATACATTGCCGGCCATGATTTCGCCAGCCGCGAACATGTTGGGCGATGCGTCGCCGTCGTTCATCAGGATGCGCGAGTGGCCGTCTGTTTTCACGCCGAGATACGTGAAGGTGATTCCCGGTCGCAGCGGAAATCCCAAAAATGGCGGCGTGTCGATGCGCTGTGCCCAGTGCGTTTTCGGAGGAGTGATGTTTTCGGTGACGCAATCGTCGAGCACGGCGTGATCGAACTTCCCGGAACACACCGCGGCGTTGAAGGCATCGACGGTTGCACGCAACGCCGTGCGATCCAGGCTCAACTTGTCGGCCAGCTCTTCGATCGTCTGCGCGCGCTCGCCGGGAAACACCGGCGGCATGAAACGACCGAGGGCTTTCGAATCGATGATCGAATACGCAATCTGCTCGGGTTGCTGCGCCACGAGCCGGCCCCAGATCGCGTAACGCTTGGGCCAGAAGTCTTCGCCCTCGTCGTAGAAGCGCTGTGCGTTGCGGTTGACGACGATGCCAAGCGACACGCAATCGACACGCGTCACGATGCCGCCATCGAATTTGGGCGAGCGTGCGTCGATCGCCACTGCATGGCACTGCGTTGCATCGCCAACTTGAGCCGCGCCGGCGTCGAGCAGCGCGCGCAGCACGGCGCCGCGGTTGTACGGCGTACCGCGGATGATGA
>JBGSWX010000495.1:0-5072 GCA_041751695.1 Burkholderiaceae bacterium
GACACGGTAACCGCGCAGCTTGCGGCGGCGGATCTTCTCATTTTGAACAAGACGGATCTCGTCGACGAGGCGCGCAAGCAGCAGGTACGCGAATGGCTGAAACCCCACGCACCGCGGGCTACCCTGATCGAGGCAGACCACGCTGATGTACCGATCGAAATCGTACTTGGCCCTATGCTACCGGCGAGCCGAGAGGGCGGAGCTGGACCGCGGCCACGAACCGCGTCGCTGCACCTGTTGCGTCCAGATTCGTCACCGCGACGCTCATTGCTCGGCGTGGACGAAAGCGACCACACCGCCCGCTTCGCCACCCGCATCTTCCGTTCTGCCACACCGATCGGCGAGGCAAAGCTCCATGAAGTGCTCGACCAGCTCCCGCGAGGCGTCCTTCGTCTGAAGGGTTTCGTGCGTCTGGATTCGAACCCGCAGCGCGTGCGCCTCGTGCAGGGCGTCGGCACGCGCTGGACGCTCAGCGATGCCGGCTCCGATGTCCGGCAGAAAGGGTGTGCGCTCGTCGTGATCGGCGCGAAGGAGCGGCTTACTGACGAAGACTTCTCGAGAATGCGGCGGCTGTTCAACGAGGCGCCGAGCTAACGAACTTCCGTACGTCAAGCGCCGGCGCGCGCCCCACAACCTCTTCCACTGCTCTGGCAATCTCGAGCAAGTGCGTATCCGCGCCCGGCGCACAGCACAGTTGCAGCCCCACCGGCAGCGTTCGGCCCAGGTGGTGGATCGGCAACGAGACGCCGCACTGCGCGAACATGTTTCCGGGCCGAGTGTTCTGGGTGTTGAGCTTGTTCCACGCGGCGGCTTTCTCCACTGTGTCGTAGTCAGCGACAGGACCCGGTACGACCGCCACAGTGGGTGTGACCCATGCATCGAGGCCCCGCATCCGCTCGCGCATCAGTGCAACCAACTGCACGCGCCGTTTTTCGTGGCGCAGGTATTCATCCGCAGCCACGTCCAGGCCTGTACTCGCGCGCGCCTGCACCACTGGATCCATTTCCTTCTTGTTGGCAACGAAGCGCTCGCGGCCGAAAAACGCAAGCCACTCCGCAGGTACCAAGCGCGCGAACAACGCGTCCTGCTCGCGCGCCTCGGGAACGCTGATCGGTACGAGTCGCGCGCCGCGCGCGCGCAAGCGCGCCACTGCCTCGTCGAAACACGCTCGTACATCGCGATCGACATTGTCAAAGAAGTGCTCGGTCGGCACACCCAGCGCGAGCTGATCGAGCGGACGCAGCCGCGTGCTGTCTTGCCCGCGCATTGCTGCTTCCACGAACGCAGCATCCGCGGCGCTGTTGGTGAACACGCCCAGGCTGTCCATATTCTTCGACAGCGGGAAGACACCCTCCACTGGCCAGTGGTCGGAGCTCGCCTTGTATCCCACGATTCCGCACAACGCCGCCGGCCAGCGAACGGAGCCACCTGTGTCGCTGCCGAATGTGATCGCCGCCATTCCCGCCGCCATCGCGACTGCGGATCCGTGACTTGAGCCCCCCGTCATTCGCGCAATGTCGGGATCACATGGATTCCATGGCAGGCGATGCGTGAGGTTGATGCCGCCCATCGCGAACTCGGTGGTGGTCGTCTTGCCGAGGACCACGCAGCCCGCGCGCAGTAGTGCGGTGACGAAGGGGCCTTGTGGGGGCACGAGATCGCTCACATCGACACGGCTGCCAGCATTCATCGGCATGCCTCGAACACTGAACAAATCCTTCAGCGCGATCGGCACGCCCATCAACGGGCCGAGATCGACTCCTGCCGAGCGCGCTGCATCAACCGCTGTAGCGCGCGCGAGCGCGCCCTCGTGATCGATGTACGCGTAGGCGGCCAATCGCGGCTGCAGCGCATCGATTCGGGCAAGGATGGCCTGCGTCGCATCGCGCGAGTGAATTTGACCCGTGCGAAAGGCAGTCGCGAACGACTCCAGGCTCATATCACCGAACGGAAACGCGGGCAGGCTCATGATGTCCTCGCCCGACGAAAGCGCGATCGGTCTTTTCATGTCGTGCTCGCCGTGCGCGCGCGCCGCTCGCTCCATGCGCGACCCGGGACTGCTGCGAAGAGCTCGCGCGTATAGGCATGGCGCGGCTGCGCGAAAACATCCTTCGTCGTACCCATCTCGACAATCTCGCCGTAGCGCATCACGGCAATCGAGTCGCACACTTGCGCGGCGACGCGCAGATCGTGAGTAATGAAGAGCATCGTGAGTCCGAGCCGGTCGCGGATGTCGGCAAGAAGCCGCAGCACCTGCTGCTGGACCGAAACATCCAGCGCCGATACCGGTTCGTCCGCGACTAGGATCTCGGGATCGAGCGCGAGCGCTCGCGCGAGTCCGATCCGCTGGCGTTGACCGCCGGAGAACTCGTGCGGGTAGCGGTCTGCAGCGCGCGCATCCAGCCCGACCAGCTCGAGCAGCTCGCGTGCGCGTTGCATGGCCTTGCCCGTAGGCGTGCCGTGCACGATCGGCCCTTCTGCAATGAGCTTGCCCACGGTGTACCGCGGATCGAGCGAGCTATAGGGATCCTGGAACACCATCTGAATGCGCTTCCTGACTGGCCGTAGCGCTGCTTGCGACAGCGCTGCAAAATCGACGTTACCGATCCGAATCTCACCCGCGTCGGGCTCGATCAGGCGCGTGACACAACGCGCGACCGTGGATTTCCCCGAGCCCGATTCGCCGACGATACCCAACGTCTCACCCCGGCGGATCTCGAAGCCCACGGCCTTCGCTGCATGCACGGACCTGCCGGTGCGTCCGAAGAAACCGCGGCGCGAGCGATAGTTCTTCTCCAGGCCCGCGACGCGCAGTGCGACCGGTTCGCGCGAAAACTCCTTGTCGCGCGCAGCCGGAACGAGATCCGGCACTGCCGCCAGCAACATCCGTGTGTAATCCTCGCGCGGAGCCTCCAGCAAGTCTGTAGCAGCCCCCTGTTCGACTACGCGGCCGTGCTGCATGACCACGATGCGGTGCGCAATCTCCGCCACCACGCCGAAATCATGAGTGATGAAGAGCACGCCCATGTGTCGCGCTCGCTGCACCTCACGGATCAGCGCCAGGATCTGCGCCTGCGTGGTGACATCAAGAGCGGTCGTCGGCTCGTCCGCAATCAGCACGTCGGGCTCGAGCATTAGCGCCATCGCGATCATCGCGCGCTGGCGCTGCCCACCGGAAACCTGGTGCGGATACGCGCCGTAGATCGTTTGCGGGTCGGGCAGATGAACCGCGGCGAGCATGTCCAGCACGCGCTTGCGGCGAGGCTCACGTGACCGCGGCTGATGAACCTCGATCGCTTCCTCGATCTGCCGTCCGATAGTGAGCAGGGGGTTCAACGCCGTCATCGGTTCCTGGAAAATCATCGCGAGGCGGCTGCCGCGCAACTCGCGCAGCCGCTCCTGTGTAGCCGCAAGGAGGTTCTCGCCCTGGAAAAGAATGCGGCCGCCACTCGGACACACGTGTCGGGAGGGAAAGAGCCCCAGCGCGGCACGCGCCATCACCGATTTACCCGAGCCCGATTCACCGACGATGCAGAGAATCTCGTCGCGTCCCAGCGCGACCGACACGTTCTCCACTGCATGCGCGCGCTCCGCCCACGAGGGCAGATCGATCGTGAGGTTCTCGATCGAGAGCACCGTTTCCGGGGTCTTCGAGGGGCCCGCGCCACTCGAAGCGCGCGCGCTCATGCGGTTCGCAAGCGCGGATTGAGCGCATCGTTGAGTCCCTCGCCCACCAGGTTGATTGCCATCACGGTGACGAGGATCGCGATACCCGGAATCGTGCAGACCCACCATGCAGTGCGCAGCACCGTGCGCCCCGCACCGATGATGAAACCCCAGCTCATCGTGTTGGGATCGGACAGTCCGAGGAAGGACAGAGCGGACTCAATAAGGATCGCGGTGGCGACCATCAGAGAGCCCGTGACGATGATCGCGGAAAGCGTATTGGGCAGGATGTGCAGAAGAATGATGCGCGCATTGCTCATCCCCATCGAAACGCACGCGAGAACGAACTCGCGGCTGCGCATCGACAGGAACTCCCCGCGCACGAGCCGCGCCATCGGCGGCCATGAAACAACCGCTATCGCGATGATCACGTTGCGGATCGACGGCGTGAGTACCGCCACGAGCAGGATTGCGAACAGGAAGAACGGAATGGTCTGGAAGATCTCGGTGAAGCGCATCAGCAGCGCATCCACACGCCCGCCGTAGTAGCCCGCAAGTCCACCGATCGTCGCTCCAACCAACACCGCAATCACAGTTGCCACGAAACCGATCATCAGCGTCGTGCGAGCGCCGTGCAGCACGCCCGCGGTAACGTCGCGCCCCAATTGATCGGTGCCGAAGAGCGTGTCCGTCAGCGGTGCCTGAAAGGGCTTGCCCGCCATGGCAAACGGACTCGTGGGATAGAGCAACGGCGCCAGCAGCGCGATCGCGGTAACGAGGACGAGGATGACGAGACCGGCAACCGCTGGACCGTTGCGAAAGAAGCGCCGGACGAAGCCCTGCATGCTAGCGACAGGCCACTATCGCAACTCGATGCGGGGGTCGAGCTGCGTGTAGAGGAAATCGACTGCGAGGTTGACAACCACGACCAGGCAGGCGGAAATGAAGAAGATTCCGAGGAGCAGGTTGATGTCCCGCGCGAACAGCGACTCATAGGCGAGCAGTCCGAGTCCGGGCCAAGCAAAGACGGTCTCGACCACGACCGCCCCACCCAGCAGCGCACCTACTTGCACGCCAGCCATCGTGAGAACAGGCAACGCCGCGTTGCGAAGCACGTGTCGCCTGGCAATCTGTCGCTCGGAGAGACCTTTCGAGCGCGCGGTGATCACGTAATCCATCGCGTACTGGTCGAGTACGGAGGCGCGCATCAGCCGCGTATAGAGCGCGAGGTAAAACAACGTCAGGGTGACGGCCGGCAGGACCAGATGGTGGGCCACGTCGACGACGTGAGCCCAGCCTTCCTTGAATGCAGCGACCTCTTCGTAGCCGCTGGTAGGAAACCAGCCGAGCTGGATCGAAAAAACCACGATAAACATCAGGCCCGCCCAGAACACCGGTGTCGCATA
>JBGSWX010000496.1:0-1996 GCA_041751695.1 Burkholderiaceae bacterium
TTGACGCCCCAGTTCATTGCCGCTTCGTCGATCGCGGAAACGACGCTGTGATTGATGTACTCGCGCTCCTCGAAGGTCTTGTCGAGCTCCAGTTTGCCGATCACCGAGCGCAGCGTGGTTTGCGACAACTGCGTGATCGCCAGGATGTAGTTGCTGGCGCCGTACGACGCGCGCTGCGGATCGGTGACCTGGAAGTACAGCACGCCGTCGACTTGCAGCTGCGTGTTGTCCTTGGTAATGCACACCTGGCTCGGCGTATCGAGCGGCACTTCCTTCAGGCTGTGCTTGTACGCAACGCGGTCGATAAATGGGATGACCGGGTTCAGTCCCGGCTGCAAGGTGCCGTGATACTTGCCCAGGCGCTCGATCACCCACGCGCTTTGTTGCGGAACGACTTTCAGTGCGGTGATGGCAAACGTAAACGCAACGATCGCGATCACGATGAAGATCAACCAGACTCCACTAATGTCGAACATCGAGCTCTCCTCAGTGAGACTGTTTCAGCGCGGCTTGGCCGCGACGATCAATCGATTTGCGTGAATCTCGCGGATGACGAACTCGCCGCTCGCGGGCACCTCGCCCGGCGCGAGGTCCACATCCCACGTGGCGCCGCGATAGTTGGCGCGTGCGGTGCGATTGGGCGCCCACTGGTCAACCCGCAACGTTTGACCGACATCCATGTTCTGCACGCGATCGCTGGTAGCGCGGTCGCGCAGCCGCTGGCCGAAGCGCGACTGGCGCAGCCACAATGTTCCGCCGAGGGCGAATGCAGCCGCGGTGGCCCATTGCAACACGACCGGCGCACCGAACAGCGCTGCCATACCGGCTGCACCGAACGCGATAGCGATGACCAGCAGATAAAACGTGCCGGTCAGCAGCTCGGCAATCACCAGTGCGAAGCCGATCACAAACCACCAGACGTAGTTATCCATGTGTTTTTACCCTCTCCCTTGGCGGCGCTATTGCAGCAGAACCGGCAAGCCGCTGCCACGTTTCGACGACCGTGTCCGGATTCAACGAGATCGAATCAATGCCCCGTGCCATCAGCCACTCGGCAAAGTCAGCGTGATCCGACGGCCCCTGTCCGCAAATACCGACATACTTGCCGCTCGCACGGCACGCTGCAATGGTTTTTTCGAGCAGCGCTTTGACCGCGGGGTCACGCTCGTCGAACCCTTCGGCCACCAGTCCCGAGTCCCGATCGATGCCGAGCGTCAGCTGCGTCAAATCGTTGGAGCCGATTGAAAATCCATCGAAGTACTCCAGGAATTGCTCGGCCAATATGGCGTTGGACGGCACTTCGCACATCATGATCACGCGCAGCCCATTGTTTCCGCGCTTCAGCCCATGCGCGGCGAGCAGCTCCATCACGCGCTTCGCCTCAGTCAGCGTGCGCACGAACGGCACCATGATCTCAACGTTGGTGAGCCCCATCTCATCGCGCACTTTTTTCAGCGCGGCGGCTTCCATCCGAAAGCATTCGCGAAACGAGTCGGCAATGTAGCGCGCCGCGCCGCGAAAGCCGAGCATCGGATTTTCTTCATCTGGTTCGTAGCGCGATCCGCCGATCAGCTTCTTGTATTCGTTGCTCTTGAAGTCCGACATGCGAACGATGACCGGCTTGGGCCAGAACGCGGCGCCGATGGTGGCAATGCCTTCGGCGAGCTTCATTTCGAAGAATGCGCGCGGGTTCGGGTAACCGTGCGCGAGGCCTTCGACCGCCAGCTTCAGCTCTGGGTCCAGGTTCGGATAGTCGAGCACCGCCTTCGGATGCACGCCGATCACGTTGTTGATGATGAACTCGAGCCGCGCCAGCCCGACTCCCGCGTTCGGCAGCGACTGAAATTCGAACGCGAGCTGCGGATTGCCGATGTTCAGCATGATCTTGACTGGGATGGGCGGAAGCGCGCCGCGCTGCACCGTTTCAACGTGCACCTCAAGCGCACCGGCGTAGACGTTGCCGGTGTCGCCTTCGGCGCAGCTCACCGTTACTACA
>JBGSWX010000497.1:0-2562 GCA_041751695.1 Burkholderiaceae bacterium
CAGACCCACAGGGTCCGCATGAACTTGAGGCCCGGCAACCTGTTCAGGTTCTTCGTGTGCCACTCTCTGAGGGCTGGGTTCTGCGAAGTCTTTCCCACGATCGGGTTCTGCACCACTGCGTCGCTGAAATGGTCAACGACCGCGGCGATGGCGAAGACGCCACCAAGCCGTTCATAAAGACTCTTCTCGGTTTTCGGAGCGGCTTGCAGCGGCAGGCTCAGTGCCACGATGAATAGAGACAGTATTGCGATTAAGAACTTCTTCATAAAAAACTCCTTGATTTGAATCATCGGCCGCAAGTTCGACTTGCGAAGAAAGTTACATGTAAGGCAAGGGTGGTCTGTACGACAGCGCACATGGGTGAGAGACATGCGGGGCCCAGCGTTTGAGCTCAGGCGCGCGCGGAGGCGGCGGGCCGTAGCACGGATCCATGTTGCTGTTCATCTTTTTTCCTTTCAATCAAGTAATACCCACTGGCATGCGAAGGTCGCCGAGAGAAATGCCATAGCTCGCCGCTTACATTAGATGCGTCGAGCGCACCGAATGTGCCGATATTTCTGGTATTGATCTTTTTTGACGGGAGAAGCCAAAGCCAAACGAGACAGAGCGAGCGCGGCTCGCAGAGGAGCCGCTCGAGCATCAAATGCTCAGCCTAGCTACGCTTGGCCGGCGTGCGATTTGCCACTCGCTTCAGAGCGACGTCGTGCCAAGGACCTAAGGCACCAGCAAGTTCGAGCTGCGCCATGACCGAATCGACCATGCGATCGCAGCGCGCGCCAGCAAAGGGAAATACATCGCCGAGCGCTACTTCCAATTCCTTCGAAAGCGACTCACGCAGCAGGCTTCGAGCCCTGGAAAGGCGGCTACGTACGGTGGCCTTCGGGATGCCCAATGTTTCGGAAGTTTCCTCTACAGACAGCTCTTGCACCGCGCGCAGGACAAACACCGCGCGATAAAGATCGGGTAGAGCGTCGATTTTTGTTTCGATCAGGCGGCGCGTGTCGGCGCGAGATAGTGCTTGGTCGGGTCCTTCCGGCCCGTCTTTAGGGAGACCGCGCTGTTCTTGAAGGACGTTGTCGCCCAATTGGATAATGCGGTGTCGACGAGTGTTTTTCCGGAGCTGCCCCATGGCTGCGTTCGCGACAATTCGCACCAGCCACGTGGCAAGCTTTGCGTCTTGCCGAAATCTCGCTATGCCCCGATGCGCAAGCAGGAATGCTTCCTGGACCGCATCTTCTGCTTCCGAGTCGTCCTTGAGGATGGCCCGTGCCGTTCTGTACAAGAGCTGGTCGTAGCGCCGTACCAGGAGTTCCACGGCGGCTCGATCACCTGACGAAACCAGGCGGACAAGCTCTTGGTCCGAGAGGGGCGCTCGCTTGGAACCACGCTTGCGTTGTCTTAGAGCCAAGGTGTGATCATCCTCGTATAGACATAAGTCAGACGTGGGCCGTTATCACGATTCCACGTCCGCCTATTTCGCGCCCCCTGAGGTTACGCGCATCAAACTCTGGGCTATGCGTACGATACTGAGCCGGCTTGCCGGCCCAAGTTGAGGTTTCTTGACGATCCAGTGAAGTTCAAGTTCAGAGACGATCATCGGAAGCCGCGAATGAAACTGAACGTCCTATCAGATCTGCACTTGAGCGTCGGCGGGATGGACCGGCCACGGAATGACGCCGATGTCGTGGTCCTTGCAGGAGACATCGCGCGCCCGCGCCAGGCTGCGGCGTGGGCTCTGGATTTCGATAAGCCGGTGCTCTATGTCCTGGGCAATCACGAGTTCTACGGCGGCAGCATCGAAGGTACTGTCAACGAACTCAAGCGCATGTGCGCCGGCAGTCACGTGCATGTGCTAGACGACGCCGAATTCGTGATCGACGGCGTACGCTTTCTCGGCAGCACGCTCTGGACCGACTTCATGCTGTTCGGCGACGGTGACGCGAGGGTTGCAGCGATGGCGGATGCGCGCCACTTCATGCGTGACTTCAGCCGCATCCAGACTGGCGAGGCGATAAACGCGCCGTTCACTCCGGCGGACTCGGCCGCTCTGTTCCAGCGCCACGCCCATTGGCTCGACTGCCAGCTCGCGACCACGCATGTGGGACCGACGGTCGTGATCACTCACCATGCGCCCTCGCGGCAGAGCATCCACCCGAGGTTCGCCGACTCGCTGCTTAACGCCTGCTTCGTATCGGATGCTGAGCACCTCTTAGGCAATGGTCGCGCGCAGCTCTGGATCCACGGTCACACGCATGACAGCTTCGATTACGGCGTGGATGGGACACGCGTCGTGTGCAATCCGCGCGGATACGCGAAGGCAGGCGAGAATGAGAATCCGCACTTCGACCCGGATCTCATCATCGAGGTGAGTAAGCAGAAAAACGGAAGGGCCATAAGGGATGATCGATGACCGCTATCGACGGCGGATTCAACCGGTCGACGCAACACACTGATCACTGCGCAAGCAGACGGAGTGTTGCAGATGAAGTACCGCACACGCACGTATTACACGGAAGGCCAGAAGGCCTTGATGTGGGAGCGATGGAGGCAAGGCTGGACGCT
>JBGSWX010000498.1:0-1832 GCA_041751695.1 Burkholderiaceae bacterium
AAGATGGGCCAGACCTCGAACGTGCACGCCGTCGTCAAGGCGGACAACAAGTTCTACGTCGCGACCAAGGAAGTCAAGGTCACTCTTGGTGGCTGCGGCGGATAACGATCAAGGAGCGAAACATGGCAGATCCGATGAGAATTCGCGCGACCGAACAGCCTGACGGCGTCGACGTGCGTGTCTTGATGAGTCACGAAATGGAGACGGGTCAGCGGCGCGACTCGGGAGGCAAGGTGGTACCCGCGCATTACATCTCCAACGTAACGGTCACGCACAACGGCAAGCCGGTCTTGAATGCTGAATGGGGTCCGGCGGTGGCGAAGAATCCTTACCTGCAGTTCAAGTTCAAGGGCGGCAAGAAGGGCGAAAAGCTTTCGGTGACGTGGGTCGATAACAAGGGCGATACGCGCACCGACGAGGCGACCATTAGTTAAGGACAACGCGGCCGCAGAGCTGTGCTCGAGCAAACAACTCTAGGCAAGGGGAGATGCAGAAATGAATCGAATCACACGGGCGGCGCTGGTTGGCGCTGCGCTCGCGCTGTCGTGCACAGGTGTTCTGGCGCAAAAGGACACCGCCGATGCAATCGCGCGTTATCGCCAACTGCTGCAGGACGGCAACCCCGCGGAACTGGTCGCGGCGCGCGGCGAAGGGTTGTGGAAGGAAAAACGCGGCCCGAAGAAAACCTCGCTTGAGCAGTGCGATCTTGGCCTCGGTCCGGGCGTGGTCAAAGGCGCGTACGCACAGATGCCGCGTTATTTTGCCGATACCGACAAGGTGATGGACTTCGAAACGCGCGTCGTGCACTGCATGGAGACGCTGCAGGGGTTCGACCCGGAGGTGGTCACCAAGCCACCGTATTCGGGCGCTGGACAGCGGCAGACCGAGATCGAAGCGTTCGCGGCCTACGGCGTCGAACAATCGCGCGGTGTGCCGGTGAGGATTTCGCAGGCGCATCCGAAGGAAAAAGCATCCTACGATCGCGGCAAGCAGTTGTTTTACATGCGCGCCGGCCCGTATGACTTCTCGTGTGCTTCGTGCCATGGCATAACCGGCCAGCGCATCCGCTTGCAGGATCTGCCCAACATCGCAAACGTCAAGGAAGACGCCGAGCGGGCGTTCACCACCTGGCCTGCTTATCGCGTATCGCAAGGCACTTTGCGCACGATGCAATGGCGGCTGAACGATTGTTTTCGCCAGCAGCGCTGGCCCGATTTGGCGTTCGGCTCGCCGGCATCGATCGATCTGATCACCTTCCTTGGCGTCAACGCCAACGGCGCGAAGATGGATTCGCCGTCGATCAAGCGCTGAGGGAGTAGACCCATGAAACGAAAAATTGCATTGGGCGTTGCCGGCGCGGCGCTCGTCGGTTGCGCCGTTTACACCCCGCCGACGCAGGAAGAGACGCTGCAGGTCGTCAAGAGCTCCTTTCGCGAGCGCGGCATTGCCAAGCTGGATCGGCTCAATCAGTCCGCGCTTCAAGTGGCATGCTCGGAGGCCGCCGTGACAGGCAAGGAAGTGCCCAAGGACCTGCGCGCGCGCTTGGAGAAGCAGGCGCTGGCAACGGTCAAGTTGCCGGCCGACGGTGTTTACCTTGGCGACTTCAAGCAGGGTGAGCGCATCGCGCAAACGGGAGTCGGGCTGCAGTGGAGTGACAACGACAAGACGGTCGCGGGCGGCAACTGCTACGCGTGCCACGAAATCGCGCCGCAAGAAATTGCGTTCGGCAATATCGGTCCCTCGTTGAAAGGCTACGGAAAGCTGCGCGGCAACACCCCGGCGGTGGTCACCTACACGTGGGGCAAGCTGTGGAACTCGCACGCATACAACGC
>JBGSWX010000499.1:0-6147 GCA_041751695.1 Burkholderiaceae bacterium
AGCATGAACTCCCCGCGGTTGAGTGCTGCAGCGCGCATGCGCACCAGCAGCTGCGCAGGCCCCGGCGCGGGCAGCGGCGTCTCGCGCAAATCGAGCACGGTTTCCGTGTCGGTCATCTGCATCCAGTAAGACTGCATTGTCGTCACCCGAACTGATCGCCCTCGCGTCCCAGGAACGGCCGCAGGCGTACATCATCAAGCTTTTGAAAAACGAATGCGCGTCTGCGCATGGCTGTCTCCCCTCTTGTAGTCCGGTAACGTTAACGCTGCGCCAGATGGCGCGAGGGATTAGTGAAGCGCTAGCGCGCATGTAGGCTTACATGGCGAAGCTTAGGTTGCCAGATGAATGACGGTGTGCTGAAAATTTCCTCAATGAAGGGCGTCTGCTCCCCGCAGAGTGGCAGGCCCGCGTCGACCTGGCGCCGTGCTACCGCCTGGTGGACCTCTACGGCATGTCCGACATGATGGCCAACCACATCTCGATGCGCGTACCCGGCGAAGAGACGTTTCTGATTAATCCGTACGGCATGACGTACGAGGAGATCACCGCGTCGTGCCTGATCAAGGTCGATCTGGGCGGCAACGTTCTGGCGAAGCCGGACTTCGGCGCGCTGAACTACGGGATCAACAAGGCCGGCTATGCGAGCGCGTAGTGATCGCGTAGCGCTCGTGCCTCGCCAGCTACCAAGGGTTAGTTATATTCACTCCCTTTTACTTCCTCAGGTGACTCCATCCCGATGCCGGAGGCGAATGCTGGCGCGCTTCCGGAATCAGCGCGCGCATCTTCTTGCCAAAGCTCCGCAAGCAGACTTCGCTCTCGCCCAACGGACCGTGCGTAAAGGATGACGACATCATGCCCTTCTGCACCCCGGTGATCAGCGCCGTGTCCTCGGCGTTGACTTGCCGATTGATCCGCCAGTTCAAATAGCGCGCCGCCTTCATCTCGCGTCGTTCGTCCGGGAGCGCGTAGTTGATCTCGCGGATCATCGTGCTCGTCGGGGAGACTGGGAGAAATTGCATGAAGTCGATCTGGTCCGGATAAATGTCGAAGGCGACGTTGGGCCAGAGCTTGAAGTAAAGCCATTGCCGTTGTGCCGCTTCGGGCAGGTACTCGACGCGGGGCAGCACGCGCTGATACATGCGTTCGGACCATTTGGCCGATAGCTCCTCAGTGATGACTCCCCACATCCGATCGACGTATTGCCCGGCCTCGACGCCGTAACTGCGCCCAAACAATCGTGTCAGTCCCGGGTGCGCGACCGCGATGTGCAGTCCGTCCGAATAATTGTCGGAGACATTCTTCCAGTTGACCGCACGCGCCCGGCGCGTCACGCGCCCCAGGGCGCGCAGCTCCTCGAAGCGACAAGGCGCAATCAACTGCTCGTAAGGCGTCATCATGGCCGCTATCGAGGGTCCGCCGCCGGCAAGGCGAATGAAGATGAAGCCTCTCCACATTTCGAGCTCGACCGAGACGAGCCCGTGCGATGCCATGTCGAGACCCGGATAGTCGAGCTTGTTGGGAACGCCGACCAGTCGCCCATCGAGCCGATAGGTCCAGCCGTGGTACGGACAGGTCATGCGCTTCGCGCAGCCCGACGCGTCGCCGCTTACCAGCCGCGACCCGCGATGCCGGCACACGTTGGCGAAGGCGCGTACATGCATGTCATCGCCGCGAATAACGAGAATGCTTTCGCTAAGAAACTCCAGCGTTTGCCAATCACCGACGTTTGCGATGTCGCTCGCGTGACATACGACCTGCCAGCTCGGCCGCATCACCCGAGCCATTTCAACGCCAAAAAATTCAGGGTCTAAATACGTCCACGCCGGAAGGCTCCAGCCATCGTCGGGGTCGGCGCTCATGCCCGCTATCAGCCGCAGTGCTGCTGGTCGCGCTCTTCGTCTTAGACGCGTTCACACATGAGGCTGCGTGAAAAATGCATTGAGCTCGTTGCCTGGCGCCGCGTTGGCAAATCCATCGAACTTTCCTTGGTCCGCGAGCAGCCTGGCAGCGCGCATGAATCCACCCCACGCAGCGCGCGCGAGGCCACCGCCTACGCTGACTCGCCGCACTCCGAGCGCAGCGATGTCCTGCATCGTCAGCTCGCTTGTCGAGCCCACCAGCAAATTGACCGGCTTGGGCGCGACAGCCGCGACCACGGCCGCAATCTGCTCGCGCGTGCGAATGCCCGGCGCGTACAGGCAATCGGCGCCCGCCCCTGCGTACGCCTTGAGCCTGTTGATGGCTTCTTCGAGGTCGGGCCGGCCTACAAAAAAGCATTCGGCGCGCCCCACCAGAAGCGTATCGCCGCCCGCCTTGTCGATTGCCTTGCGCGCCGCGCGCATCCTTTCGACCGCAACATCGAGCTCATAAAGCGGCTGCGCAGCAGAGCCGGTCGAGTCTTCGATCGACAATCCCGCCACGCCGGTCTCAACAGCGAGACGCACGCTTTCCGCAACGCCGGCCGCATCCGCTGCGAAGCCGCTTTCAAAGTCGGCATTCAGCGGCAAGTCGGTGGCTTCAACGATCTCGTGCAGGTGTGCGAGCGCCATGTCGCGCGAGATGCCGTTATCCGGACGGCCCTGCGACCACGCGAAGCCGGAGCTGGTGGTGGCAAGCGCCTTGAAGCCGAGCCCTTGCAGAAAGCGCGCGCTTCCCACGTCCCATGGATTTGGAATGACGAAACAACCCGCCTCGTGCATCTGCTGAAACACATGACGCTTGTCGGCAATGCTTGGGCGAGGCGCAGTCATGCAGTGGCGCTACGGCTTCGCCGTCTTCCATACTCCGCCGACGCCGTCGCCGGTCTTGTCGCCCGGTTTGGTGTCCTTGCCCCAGAGGTACAGCGGCTTGCCCTTGTAGGCCCACTGCTTGGACCCGTCATCGCGTGTGACGATCGAGTAGTCGGCCGTGGGCTTGTCGGTCGCGGTAGCGGCGAGCGGAGGCCAACTGACCGCGCACGGGCCGTTGCAAGCGCTCTTGCCGCTGCCGCCGACGTCCTTGTCGAATGTGTATAGCGTCATCCCGCCCGCGTTGGTCAGGGCGCCGTCCATTGTCTTGGTTCCTTGCGCCAGCGCGGCGCAGGAAAGCGTTGCGCCGATCAGGGCAATGCCTGTTGAGAGTTTCATCTTCGTCATCTCCGGTTTAGTCGTTGCGAAACTGTATGCAACAAGAGCGCGGTTGCCGAACTTCGCTCCCTTATCCATACTCCGTTTACTGTACAACAACGTGCAACGTCGCTCATGCTGAAAGACCCACGATGCGCAGCAGCCGCATAGTCGTTTCCTCTTTGCTCCTTGGCGCCGTGGGGTCTTCGGCGTGGTGGGTGTCTGCGCAGACCGTCCCTGCCCCGCCCAGCCAATCTACTTCTGGGCCGGTGGTCACGGTGGCCGGCATGGCGGCCGTGCCTGACCGCAACAACCTTTACAGTGAAGTGGTCGCCGATCGCATGAGCGCGGCGGTGGCGGGGGCGCTGGAGCGCGTCTACGTTCCGAACCGCTCGGCCAACACGGTCTCGGTAATCGACCCGGCGACGCTCAAGGTGATCGATACATTCAAAGTCGGCATCCACCCGCAGCACGTGGTACCCGCGTGGGACTTGCGCATGCTCTGGGTTGCCAACAACGCCGAAGGCCGCACCGACGGCAGCCTGACGCCGGTCGACCCGAAGACCGGCAAGCCCGGCAAATCGATCCCGGTGGACGACCCGTACAACATGTACTGGTCCCCCGACGGCAAGTACGCGATCGTTGTAGCCGAGGCGTACAAGCGGCTCGACTTTCGCGACGCGGTCAGCATGAAGCTCGCCTACACGATCCCCACGCCGCGCTGTGCCGGCATCAACCACGCGGATTTTTCGATCGACGGCAGATTCGCACTCTTCACCTGCGAGTTCAACGGCTCGTTGACCAAGATCGATCTGGTCGATCGCAAGGTGCTCGGCACCATCAAGCTAAGTCCCTACTTCAATCGGCCCGAGGCGCTGGCCGCGATCGACAAGTCCGGCAGGAAGTCGAGGAAGATTCCCGATCCGAGCCAGATCGGCGCCGAGATCTGCACCGCGGCCGGCATGCCGCAGGACGTCCGTGCGTCTCCCGATGGCAAACTGTTCTACGTAGCCGACATGATGGCCGACGGCGTGCACGTGGTCGATGGCGATTCGTTCAAACAGGTCGGCTTCATTCGCACGGGAGTCGGCACGCACGGCCTGTATCCGAGCCGCGACGGCAAGAAGTTGTATGTCGCCAATCGCGGCAGCAACAAGATTCGCGGCGCGCCGAAAGGTCCGGGCAGCGTTTCAGTCATCGACTTCGCCACTCAGGCAGTCACTCACACCTGGCCGATCCCCGGTGGCGGCAGCCCCGATATGGGCAATGTCAGTGCCGACGGCAAGTACCTGTGGCTATCGGGCCGCTACGACGACGAGGTGTATCGCATCGACACCAGTGCAGGCAGCGTCGACAAGATCAAGGTCGGGCGCGAGCCGCATGGCCTGACGGTGTGGCCGCAGCCCGGCCGTTATTCGCTCGGGCACACCGGCAATCTTCGCTAGCAAAGCGTTCGCGCAACAGCGCGGCTCGTTGCAACTGCAGCCGCCATGACCTTGCTGCGCGACCTCGTCGATGCGTCCGAGCGTGTCGCTGCGACCACCAGCCGGCGATCGAAAATCGCGGAGATGGCCCGGACGTTGCGGGCGCTTGGTCCGGATGAGATCGATACAGGCGTAGCGTTTCTGGCGGGAACACCCCGGCAAAGCAGGACCGGCATCGGCTACTCGCTGATCCAGAGTGCGCAAGCTTCGCCCGCAGAAAGCGCTTGCCTCGAACTGACCACAGTCGACCGTACCCTCACTGAGATCGTGCAGACCTCGGGCGGCGGCTCGATCGCTCGCCGCGCTCGTCTGCTGACTGACTTGTTCGCGGCAGCGACCGAGCGCGAGCAATCGTTCATTGCGCGGCTGCTGCTCGGCGAGTTACGGCAAGGTGCGCTGGAAGGGTTGATGGTCGACGCGGTGGCATTAGCCGCAGACCTTCCGGCGGGCGAAGTGCGCCGTGCAGCGATGATCGCGAGCGGAATTGCCGCGGTCGCTAAGCCCGCGCTGATTGATGGCGTGGCAGGGCTGCAGGCTTTTTCCATCAAGATTTTTCAACCGCTCGCGCCGATGCTTGCGCAACCCGCCGACGATGTAGCGGACGCCCTCACCCGCATTCCGGCCGCATCCATCGAGTGGAAGCTCGACGGAGCGCGGGTGCAGGTTCACAAGGCGGGACACGAAGTGCGCGTGTTTTCAAGAACCGGCAACGACGTGTCGAATGCGGCGATCGAAATCGTCGAGGCAGTGCGCGCGTTCGAAGCTCGCACGTTGATTCTCGATGGCGAGGCGATCGCGCTGAAGCACGACGGTGCGCCCTATCCGTTTCAGGACACGATGCGCAGATTTGGTCGCGTGCTTGACATCGACACCATGCGCGAATCGATGCCGCTATCGGTGTTCTTCTTCGACTGCCTGCAACTGAACGGTGAGGACTGGGTGGCGCGTCCGGGCGATCAGCGATTTGATGCATTGAAAGCAGCCGTTCCGCCGTCGATGATCATGCCGCGGCTTGTGACGTCCGATCTTGAGGTCGCCCAAGCGTTTTACGACGATGCTGTTCAGCGCTTGCACGAAGGCGTGATGGTGAAGGCCATCGACGCCCCGTACGAGCCGGGGAGGCGCAGCGCGTCGTGGCTCAAGGTCAAGCGCGCACACACGCTCGATCTGGTGGTCATTGCAGCCGAGTGGGGCCACGGTCGCCGCAAGGGCTGGTTGTCGAACCTGCATCTGGCCGCTCGCGATGCTGTGAGCAACGAGTTCGTCATGTTGGGAAAAACTTTCAAGGGCATGACCGATGCGTTGCTCGAATGGCAGACGAGGGAATTGCTCGCGCGCGCGCTCATCCGCGAAGCCTGGGGTGTGCGTGTAAGGCCAGAGTTGGTGATCGAGGTCACGTTCAACGATCTGCAGGCAAGCCCGCGCTATCCGGCCGGCCTCGCGCTCCGGTTTGCGCGGGTCAAAGGCTATCGCGCCGACAAGTCAGCACGGGAAGCCGATACGATAGAGTCGGTGCGCGCGATATATGCTAGCCAGTCGGCGCCGCATTCGACGGCTGT
>JBGSWX010000500.1:0-6667 GCA_041751695.1 Burkholderiaceae bacterium
GCTGCTGATTGTCCGCGCGACCACCGCGCCGGTGGCCGTCGCAAAACAGCGCGTCGCAGCGGCGCGCCTGTTGCGCGAAGCCCATCCCGAATGCGACGTCATCATTGCCGACGATGGGCTGCAGCATTTGCAGCTGGCGCGCGATATGGAAATCGCGCTGCTGCACTATCGCGGGCTGGGGAACGGGTGGATGCTTCCGGCGGGTCCGCTGCGCGAGCCACGCAGCCGGCTCGACCGCGTCGATGCGATCGTGCTCAATGGCGATGTGCCGCCCGTTGTCGGCGCAGCGCCGCGCTACCGCATGCGCACGCATCTGGCCAGCGCGTTCGCGCTGCACGAGCCAAAGCTTCGCATCGAGCTGTCCTCGCTGGCGGCTGAACAACGGTCACACGGCTGGCACTTCACCGCGGCGGCCGGCATCGGAGCGCCCGATCGATTCTTTGCCATGCTGCGCGACGCCGGCCTGGTCATCGATGAGCTGCCGCTGGCGGATCACTTCGACTTCACGGTCAATCCATTTCTGGCTTGCCGTGCCGACCGGATCCTGATGACCGAAAAGGACGCCGTAAAATGCGCCGACAATGAAGCGCTGGCGCACGATTCGCGACTCTGGGTCGTGCCCTTGGTGACCGAGGTCGATCCGTCGTTGATCGACGCCGTTGTTTCACGCATATCTGCCGCACGGACATCGACCCGCAAGAAACGCGAGGAAGAGCGTTAATGGACCATCGCCTGCTTGACATTCTCGTCTGCCCGATCTGCAAGGGGCTGCTCGATTACCGCAAGAGCGCGCAGGAGCTCGTGTGCAAGGCCGACGCGCTCGCGTATCCGATCCGCGACGGCATTCCGGTGATGCTCGAATCGGACGCGCGCAAAGTCGAGCCCGCCGAGCTCGGACGCTGACTCAGTGGAGTTTCTTGTGATCGTGCCGGCGCGGCTGGCGTCGACACGGATACCGCGCAAGCCGCTGGCAGACATTGGCGGTCTACCGATGGTCGTCCGAACGGCACGCCAGTCGGCCGACAGCGGTGCGGCCAGAGTCGTTGTCGCCGCTGACAGCCCCCAGATCGTCGACGCTTGTCTGGCGCATCGCGTCGAATGCATCCTGACATCGGAACGGCATTCGACCGGCACCGATCGTCTGGCCGAAGCGGTTGGCGTGCTAGCGCTCGCGCCCGACACGATCATCGTCAACGTGCAGGCAGACGAGCCGCTGCTACCCCCGGCGGTCGTGCGGCAGGTTGCGGAGCTACTCGACGCACGCACCGATTGCGAGATCGCGACGGCTTCGTATCCAATCGACAACGCGGCGGAGTTTTTCAGTCCCGATGTGGTAAAGGTTATGGTCGATATAACCGGGCGCGCGATCACGTTCTCGCGCGCGCCGATCCCGTGGTCGCGCGACGCCTTTGCCTCGAGCCGCGGCACACTGCCACCGGACCTACCGGCGCTGCGTCATGCCGGCCTATATGCTTATCGCACTCGGTTTTTGACGCGCTTCCCGACGCTTGTTAAACCAGCGATCGAAGAACACGAAAAGCTCGAACAGCTGCGCGCACTGACAAATGGAATCGGCGTCGCGGTGCTGCAGCTTGCTGAGGCGCTGCCGCCGAGTGTTGACACGCTGGCCGACTTGCAGCGTGTGCGCGCAATTGTCCAAGGCTAAACTGGCCGCATTGCGGCAGGCTTTACCGGAGGCCCGATGAAAAAGCTTTATCTAGCAATGCTGTTTTCCGCTGCTATGACCGCCACCGTGGTTGACGCCAGGACATTGCGCTGGGCCTCGCAGGGCGATCCGCAGACCGCGGACCCGTTCTCGCAGAACGAAGGTTTGACCAACATGTTCTCGCAGTCGGTGCACGACACGCTGGTGATGCGCGACAACACCCTGAAGCTTATTCCCGGCCTTGCGACCAGCTGGCAGCAGGTCAACCCGACGACGTGGCGCTTCACCCTGCGCCAGGGCGTGAAGTTTCACGATGGCTCGCCGTTCACCGCTGACGACATTATTTTTTCGTACGAGCGCGCGAGTCATCCGAACTCTCAGCTGCGCCAGTATGCGATTCCGGTCGGCAAACCGCGCAAGATCGACGACTTGACCGTCGAATTCGTGCAGGACAAGCCGAATCCGATCACGCTCGAGCACGCGACGACGATCTACATCATGAGCAAGGCGTGGGCGGTCAAGAACAAGGTGGAAAAACCGCTCGACTTCAAAGCGAAGGAAGAAACGTTCGCGTCGCGCAACGCCAACGGCACCGGCGCGTGGCTCCTGGTGTCACGCGAGCCCGGCATCAAGACGGTGCTGAAGCGCAACCCCGATTGGTGGGGTGCCAAAGACGGTCGCACCCCCGGCAACGTCACCGAAGTGGTCTACACGCAGGTCAGCGCCGACGCCACGCGCACGGCTGCGCTGCTGTCGGGCCAGGTCGATTTCATCCTCGACCCGCCGCCGCAGGACGTTCGCCGCATCGAGGAGAACAAGGGAACCAAGGTCGCGCGCGGGCCCGAGAATCGCGTCGTGTTCTTCGGTTTCGACCAGACGCGCGACGAGCTGCTGTATTCGAACGTGAAAGGCAAGAACCCGTTCAAAGACGTGCGCGTGCGGCAGGCGGTGTATCACGCGATCGATATCGAAGCGATTAAATCGCGCACCATGCGCGGCTCGGCGGTACCCACCGGCGGCATCACGCCATCGATCCTCGCGTCGAATCCGGATGCCGAAAAGCGGCTGCCGTACGACATGAACCGGTCGAAGCAGCTGCTGGCCGAGGCCGGCTACCCGAATGGCTTCGAAGTCACGCTCGATTGCCCGAACAATCGCTACGTGAACGACGAAGAGATTTGCATCGCGGTGGCGTCGATGCTGGCCAAGGTCGGCATCAACACCAAGGTCAACACTCAGCCGCGCACGACCTACTTTCCGAAGCTCGAAAAGTACGACACCAGCATGTTCATGCTCGGTTGGGGCGGCGCCATTACCGACGCGCAAACGACGCTATCAGCGGTGCTGCGCTCGAAAGACGACAAGACCGGCAACGGCTCTTTCAACTACGGGCGCTACGTCAACCCGAAGCTCGACACATTGATCGACAGCGCAGCCTTCGAGTCCAACGCCGACAAGCGGCGCGAGACGATCAAACAGGCGATTGCCGAGCACAACACGCAAGTGCACCACGTTCCGTTGCACCGGCAGATGATCCCGTGGGCGATGCGCAGCAACATCACGGTCGTGCACCGGCCCGACAATGTTCTGAACATGGAGTCGGTCACCATCGGCAGCAACGAGTAGAAGCGTGCGGTGGAACAAGGGCCGGTTCGCCGGCCCTTTTCATTTGGTTAGGCTCATTTGGGTAAACTCGCGCGCTGCTTTATCGAACACTGCGGCAGTCGCACATAACTAGAAGATCAAGTTTCAGGGGTGGAGACAGACGATGCGACTGATACTGCTCGGGCCGCCGGGCGCCGGCAAAGGCACGCAGGCTGCGTTCATCAAGGAGCGTTACCAGATTCCGCAGATTTCAACCGGAGACATGCTGCGCACCGCCATCATGGCCGGTTCGCCACTCGGCGTGGTCGCCAAGAAGGTGATGGACACCGGCGCTCTGGTGTCCGACGACATCATCATCGGGCTTGTAACGGAGCGTTTGCGTGCGCCGGATACTGCCGACGGCTATTTGTTCGACGGTTTTCCGCGCACGATTCCACAGGCCGAAGCGATGCGGCAGGCCGATGTCAAGCTCGACTACGTGCTGGAGATCGACGTTCCCGAAGCCGACATCATCGATCGAATGAGCGGCCGCAGGGTGCACCCGCCGAGCGGCCGCGTGTATCACGTGAAGTTCAACCCGCCGAAGGTCGAGGGCAAGGACGATCGCACCGGAGAGGCGCTGATACAGCGCGACGACGACAAGGAAGACACGGTGCGCAAGCGGCTCGGCGTGTACCGCGATCAAACCAGTGCGCTGGTCGGTTACTACGCGGACCTGGCCGCCAGCGGTGACGTGGGCGCGCCAAAGTATCGGCGCATTTCCGGTGTTGGAGGCGTCGATGAAATCAAACAGCGTGTGTCAGTTGCGCTGTCCTCGTGACATTTCAAACTAAAACTCACCGGTTTCGATAAGGAGAAACACATGTCTGGATTGGCACTCGCGCTCGTCTGCGGCTTCGCGGCCGTGGTCTTCGGCGTGTGGTCCATTTCTTGGATTCTGAAGCAGCCCGCGGGCAATGCTCGGATGCAGGAGATTTCGGCCGCGATACAACAGGGCGCACAGGCGTATTTGAATCGCCAGTATCGGACGATTGCGATCGTCGGGGTGGTGCTGGCCATCATCATCGCGGTCGTGCCACAGCTTGGGCTGTGGACCGCGATCGGTTTTGTGCTGGGCGCGGTGCTGTCAGGCGCTGCAGGCTACGTCGGCATGAACGTCTCGGTGCGCGCCAATGTGCGCACGGCGCAGGCGGCGACGCTCGGCTTGAATCCCGCGCTGAATGTCGCGTTTCGCGGTGGTGCCATTACTGGCTTGCTGGTGGTGGGACTTGGGCTGATCGGCGTGGCGGGTTTCTACTGGGTGCTGCGTTCCACGCATGCGGCAGCCAACGTGCGCGAGTTGTTGCATCCGATGATCGGCTTCGCCTTCGGCGCATCGCTGATTTCGATCTTCGCGCGCTTGGGCGGCGGCATATTCACCAAAGGCGCCGACGTGGGCGCCGATCTGGTGGGCAAAGTCGAAGCCGGCATTCCGGAAGACGATCCACGCAATCCTGCCGTGATTGCCGATAACGTCGGCGACAACGTCGGCGACTGTGCGGGGATGGCGGCCGATTTGTTCGAAACGTTCGCCGTCACGGTCATCGCCACGATGCTGGTCGGCGGCTTTGTGTTCCGCGGCGCGGGTGACGCCGGCATCATTTATCCACTGGTGATCTCGGGCGTGTCGATCCTGGCGTCGATCGTCGGCTGCATGTTCGTCAAGGCACGGCCCGGCGGCAAGATCATGAACGCGCTGTATCGCGGGCTGCTGGTCGCGGGCGCTATTTCGCTGGTGCTGTTCTGGCCCGTCACGCAATGGATTCTGGGCCCCGTGATCGGTACGGCCGTGTCGGCCAAGGTCACTGTGATGAGCCTGTATCTGTGCGCAGTCGTCGGCCTCGTGTTGACCGCGGCACTGGTCTACATCACCGAGTACTACACCGGCACGCAGTTCAAACCGGTGAAATACGTGGCGCAGGCGTCGACCACCGGGCACGCGACCAACATCATCGCCGGGCTTGCGGTATCGATGAAGTCGTGCGCGTGGCCGGTGATTGCGATCTGCGTGGCGATTCTGACTTCCTACTGGCTGGCCGGCCTGTACGGCATCGCGGTCGCCGCGACCGCCATGCTGTCGATGACCGGCATCATCGTCGCGCTCGACGCCTACGGGCCGATCACCGACAACGCCGGCGGTATTGCCGAGATGGCGGGATTGCCGAAAGAAGTGCGCGACGTGACCGATCCGCTCGATGCGGTCGGCAACACGACCAAGGCGGTGACCAAGGGTTACGCGATCGGCTCGGCGGCTCTCGCTGCGCTTGTGCTCTTTGCCGACTACACCGGCGGACTGGCGGCGGCCGGGCTCAACGTTACTTTCGAATTGTCGAATCCGAATGTCATCGTTGGCCTGTTCATCGGTGGCTTGATTCCGTTCCTGTTCGGCGCGATGGCGATGGAAGCGGTGGGCCGCGCAGCCGGCTCGGTGGTCGAGGAAGTGCGCCGTCAGTTCCGAGACATCCCGGGAATCATGGAGGGCACCGCGAAGCCCGACTACAGCCGCGCGGTCGACATGCTGACCACATCCGCGATTAAGGAGATGATGATTCCGTCGCTGTTACCGGTGCTGGTGCCGATCGTCGTCGGTCTGTTGCTCGGCCCCGCAGCGCTCGGTGGAGTGCTGATGGGCACCATCGTTACCGGTCTCTTCGTGGCAATCTCGATGACCACCGGCGGCGGCGCGTGGGATAACGCCAAGAAGTACATCGAAGAGGGCCATCACGGCGGCAAGGGTTCGGACGCGCACAAGGCCGCGGTCACGGGCGACACCGTGGGCGATCCGTACAAGGACACCGCAGGACCCGCAGTCAACCCGCTGATCAAGATCATCAACATCGTGGCGTTGCTGATCGTGCCGATTATTGCGAGCGTGTACGGTGGGACGCCTGTTACAGGAGGCACCGCGCCCGTGGTGGCGCCTGCGATAAGAGTCGCGCCGCCGATAGCGGCGCCCACCAGTCCGGCGCCGGTGATCGTCCCGGCGAAGTAGCGCGCGGAGTCGATCGCGATGCGCATTCGCGCGCTCGAAGAAGACGACTTGCCGGCTGTACAGGCGATTTACGCGCATCACGTGGCGACCAGTCTCGGAACCTTCGAGACTGAGCCGCCTGATGTGGACGAGATGCGCGCGCGGCATGCCGGCATCGTGCAGGCCGGGCTTCCGTACCTCACCGCCGAGCTCGACGGCCGCATCGTCGGCTACGCGTACGCCAACCAGTTTCGCCCGCGCGCCGCGTATCGCAGCACGGTCGAGGATTCGATTTACGTGGCGCCCGCAGCGGTCGGCGGCGGCATCGGCCAGGCGCTGCTCAATGCGCTGATCGAACGCTGCACAGCGCTCGGGCTGCGGCAGAT
>JBGSWX010000501.1:0-1709 GCA_041751695.1 Burkholderiaceae bacterium
ACTCGCCTTCGTGCGCGAAATTGCGCAACTGCACGGCGGCAGCGCGCGGCTTAGCAATCATGCCGAGGGCGGCGCGCTGGCGACGATTTCGCTGCCTGCACCACGTGATCGCTGAGCGTGTTAACCGTGCTGCGTCACTCCATCAAGACTGTTTAGCGCAGGTTCAAACGTACGCCGCTCGCTGGCTGACTTCTCCGGCTCGGCTACGCCGGCGTCGATCCTGACCTCTTCCGCACACGCGGCAAGAAAAAGGGCCAGCGTTGATGCGGCTGCAAACGTTGCGACGCGTTTCAAAAGCCGGCTTGTCGAATTGTGACGCATGATTGTTTCTCCTTCTCTGGACGGCTGCTTGCCGTGATCAGCATCGTGCTACCGCTGTTTGGCCGGTGCCACGCAATCGTCTACGCGGCATCTGTGCATTAATCCGCTCGCAGTTCACGACTTTTTCACACACGCTTCCCGCCGCGTTCGAACTGGCTTCTTGTGCGTGGCCGATCGTTCGCCTGTCAGCCACTGAAGGTTGATTCGGGAGAAAGCGATGTCTGCGCTGCAAGTTCTGATCGACGGATTCCTCACCGCGGCCGAGCTGGTCGCCTTGCTGTTTGTCTCGCCGGCAGCGGCTGCCGAGCTGCCGCCTCACGCACCCACGGTGCAGGCCGCCGCAAGCGCGAACAACGCGCGCGCACTTCAGCTGCTCTCGAGCTCGCTCGACGTGCGGCTGCTCGGCTCGCTGGCAGACGTTCGTTTGAGCCAGCAGTTTCGCAACGACAGCGGCAACACGGTCAACCTGGCGGCGCGGTTGCCCGCTGTCGACGAACACACCGACGCGCTGCGCATTCATAGCAGCGGGCGCATCGTGGATCTGCTGGGAATCGACTCCGGCTGCGGCGACGAAGAAAACGGCGAAGCCGAGCCGCTACAGGCTCACGCAAGCGGCCACGCACAGATTTCGATTGACGAAGTGATCGCCGACGCGCTGCAGCTCGCGCCGGGCGAAACCGCGTCGATCGAGTGGATTGCCACCCAGGCCCTGGCACGCACGGGTGCATCGTATCGGCTTGCGTTGCCGGCGCACGCGGTGGTCGAAGCACAAGCGCTGCTGGTCGATCAATCCGACGCGCGGTTTCTTGTGGTCGTGCCGCACCGCGCAGCACGGGGAATCGCACGCCTGACGCTGCGTCCCGATCGTGGCGCCACCGAGATCATCGAGCTCGGGCCGATGAGCGCAGCCCTGACTGCCTACGTCGTTCCGCTCGCAGACAGCGCAGCAGTGAAGGCGCTGGCCGCCGGCGCGATCGAACTGGAAACACGCGCGGATGACGGCGTCGTCTGGTCAACGTTGCCCACGCATGTGCGTCCTGACGCATCATTGACGCTGGCCGGCGCATCGAAGTAGCTGAGGCGGCGATGCACAGTCCACTGAACGCGCGGATCGGCCGAGCGTGGCCGTCGCCCAGCCTGCGCTGCAGGCTCGCAATGTCGGACGACGCTCCCGCATCGAGCGTTCCCGAGCCGCGCGGGCGAAGCATCAAATCGTTTTACGTCGGCGCTCTGCTGGTCGCGGGAGGATTTTGGTGGATGGGTCACGCATCGACGCTGCGCAGCGGCGGGGACACTGAAGTGCCGCCGATGCCGCACGACTCGACCGATTCCCGCGATCGGCCGCTGGCCCAAACACTCAACTGCGCGTCGCCTGCACCGTTGTCACC
>JBGSWX010000502.1:0-6272 GCA_041751695.1 Burkholderiaceae bacterium
TCGCCTGCGATGCCGTTCGGATAACGCACCAGCACGTTGGGCCGTCCACCCGCCCCACGCAAAGCTCCTTCTTGCACAGCGAGGTAGTACCGCACGAGATCGAGTTTGGTGTATCCCGAAGCTGGAAAAAGTACTTTCTGAGGATTCGAAATCGAGACTTCGCGGCCGTCGATCGACAAAACCTCCCGTGCCGCGGTTTGCTCGCCGGAAGAAGCGGATCGCGTTATCAGCGCAGTTCCTTGCACCGCGTCCGCAGTCACGCGCGCGCGCCGCTGTTACGCGTGTCGGCGTGCACTATGCCGTTCGCTGCCTTATGCCTGCGGTATCGGTCAAGAAGCCTGATGGCGCCGTCGTACTCAAAAGCGATCAGGAACTCCCGGACCGCACCGACCAGCCGTTGACTCTTGAGGCCTGATCTGGCTTCCGTGAGTATGCCGAGCCAGTATCTAAGGTACGGATGGAAATCTCTGTAACCCACAAGACCGCTCTCGATGTATTGGTCGAAGCGCTCGAGATGTCCAAAGAACTCGTCGAAAATGTCTCGAATCGCGACTTCAACGTCGGTAAACGCCCTGTGTTGCTTGACGACCAGTGACTGCACGATTAGAGCTTCATCAACCGCCACGTAGCGGTCGACTACCTTGTCGTCTTTAGGAAATAGCTCGATACGCATCCCTTCGTAATCGAGCATCAGCATCGCGTTGCATGCCGAGGGTTGTTGCTCGAAGTCCTTTATCTCGTTTGCGACGAACTCGAGGACCTTCCACCGCTGCGCCTTGTGGTACTGCCAAAGCCCCACGGAAAACGCAACGATTCCTCCAAATACGCCCAGCAGCGCCAACGTCGATGAGTCAAGAATCATCATCTCTCTTGGCAGCTAACGGCAAGCGTCACCGCGGCTATTCCTCGGTTCTCTCGCGGTCGTAGTATTCGACCGTGTTCTCGGCGCGGAACATCTTGCGCAGGCCTCTTTCCCCGCGCTGTCCAGTCACGATGAGAATCTTCTGAGAGTCCGGGTACTCGCAAGTCTCGACATCAACAAGTGTTGACAACGCCAAGTAGCGCATTGTTGTCGTGCCCCGGTTGATGATCTGGTGGGCCTCGTCGGGTCCACCTGGCGGGCATGCGATCACATCGTGCTTGCGGATCGGGTAGCGCCTATCACCAAACCGCAGCTCGCCTTCGCCCTCGAGAATCAGGAACATTTCCTCTTCGCCATGATGGCAGTGGAAGGGACACTGAGCCTTGCCGGGCGGCAGAACCGTCAGGTTGTAGCCAAGCTTCCTGGCTCCGATGTGATCGCTGATCTGGCCGCGGCTCGAAGTGTAGAAACCGTTCTCTTCCACGTCGTCAAACGCGACCTCATCGAGGTTCATCACAGGCTTCACCACACTGTCCTCCGCTATTTTGATCGCGGGATATGGTCCGGCATTCATGGCTAGATCACCAGCGCCGCAATGAAAACGCCGACCATCGTGAAAGCAATCGCAAGCTTGATCGCGGTGCCCACCAGCAATCCGAACCAGGTGGCCGCGCCCACTTTGCCGGCGCGAAACGCGTCTTTGTGCGCGAGGAATTCGCCGACGGCCGCGCCCAGGAGCGGCATGAACAGTAGGCCCCAGAGGCCGGTGAAGACGCCCGCCACTGTGCCGATGGCCGCACCGATGATGCCTTCCTTGCTCGCGCCGGCGCGCTTGGCCGATATCGCTGCGGCTATGTAGTCGATAACGATTCCAATGCCAGCCAGCACGGCGAGCACGACGACTGTCACGACGCTAATGCGCTGAAAGTCGTCGATCCACGCGGCGAGCAGCACGCCGCCGAAGATCAGCGGCACGCCGGGCAGCGCGGGCAAGACTGTGCCGGCGACGCCGACCAGGATCAGCAGCACGGCAACGATCCAGAGCGTAGTGGTCATCGCTATCTCAGTGCGAGCGCCTGCACTTCGGCCGCCGCGTGCTTGCAGGCGTCGGTCAGTTGCTCGAGCAGTTCATAGATCGCGCGCAGCTTGACCAGCTGCCGCGTATCAGCCTCCTCACGGAACAACTTGGACATCGCAGCGCGCATCACGTGGTCGGCCTGCGCCTCGAGCGCGTCGACCTCCTGGCACAACGCCAGCACGGCACGCGGGTCATCGACCGATTGCAGTTGACCGACCGCCAGGCGCAATTTGTCGGTGCCCTGCACCGCGAGCGCCGCCAGGCGGTGCGCATCGGGTGTCAGCGTCGTGACGTGATACAGGTGCAACGACTGCGCGACGTCCTCGGTCAGGTCGAGAATATCGTCCAAGCGGTTGATCAGCGCATGAATCGCGCTCCGCGGAAACGGCGGCAGCAGTGATCGCCTGACCAGAGCCAGTGTGTCATCGACCACGGTGTCGGCGCGTTTCTCAATCGCCTCGATTTCGCGCACGCGGCCACCCGGATCGCGCACGTCTGACAGCAGCTGCACCAGTGTGGTCACGCCTTCGACGCACAGCTCGGCGTGGCGATCGAACAAGGCAAAGAAGCGACGATCGCGCGGAATCAGCCGCCGCAGCACGTTTCGCAGTGGGCGAGGCGTCCGGCGCTCTGGAACAAAGTTGGAAGTCATGCGCGAACCTAATAGGAGGCACTGCGCGCCAAGTTCTCGAACTTGGTGTGCTGGCCGTCGAAGCGCAGATTCAAGCGGCCGATCGGCCCATTGCGCTGCTTGCCGATGATGATCTCGGCAATGTTCTTTTCGGTCGTGTCCGGGTTGTAGACCTCGTCGCGATAAATAAAGAGGATCACGTCGGCATCCTGCTCGATGGCACCGGACTCGCGCAGGTCCGACATCACCGGTCGTTTGTCGACGCGCGTCTCCACCGTGCGGTTCAACTGCGATAGCGCAACGACCGGCACCGCAAGTTCCTTCGCCAACGCCTTGAGCCCGCGTGAAATCTCCGAGATCTCAGTCGCACGATTTTCGCCGGCCGAACTCGCGCTCATCAACTGCAGATAGTCGACGACGATCAATCCGAGCCGCCCGCAGGTGCGGGCCAGGCGCCGGGCGCGCGCGCGCAAATCGATCGAAGTCATCGCCGCGGTTTCGTCGATATACAGCGGCGCCTCGTGCATTTTTTGAATCGCACCGGTCAGGCGCGGCCAATCGTCGTCCTGCAATCTTCCCGTTCGCAATCGCTGCTGGTCCAACCTCCCGACCGAGCTCAGCATGCGCAGCGCCAACTGCGAGGCGCCCATCTCCATCGAGAACACCGCGACCGGCATGCCCTGGTCGATTGCAACGTGTTCGGCGATGTTCAAGGCCAACGCGGTCTTTCCCATACTGGGTCTGCCAGCGATGATGATCAAATCACCCGCCTGAAACCCCGAAGTTTTCGAATCGAGATCGGCGAAACCGGTCGGCACGCCGGTGACATCGGATGGATTCGCGCGCTCGAACAACTCCTGAATGCGCTCAACCACGCGCGTCAGCAGCGGCTGAATCTCGATGAAGCCCTGGCGGCCGCGCGCGCCCTCCTCGGCAATCTGGAAGACTTTGGTTTCCGCCTCGTCGAGAATCTGCTTGGTATCTTTTCCGGCAGGGTTCAGCGCGCTGGTCGCAATCTCATCGCCCGCGGTCACCAGGCGCCGCAATACCGAACGCTCGCGCACGAGCTCGGCGTAGCGCCGGATGTTGGCCGCCGACGGCGTGTTCTGCGCCAGCGAGTTCAGATACACGAGCCCGCCCGCCTGCTCGGAACGCCCGGTGTTGCGCAGCGCCTCGAACACCGTCACCGCGTCGGCCGGCTTGCTGCCGTCGATCAAGCGGCTGATCGCGCCGAAGATGTACTGGTGATCTTGCCGGTAGAAATCATCGGTGCCGATTAGGTCCCCGATGCGATCCCACGCGGTGTTGTCGAGCAACAAGCCGCCGAGCACCGATTGTTCCGCCTCGATCGAGTGCGGAGGAAGGCGCACGGCCGCGAGCTGAGGGTCGATCGGTTGGTTCACGAGTGGGGTGGAGGAACTGCGAAGGCTGACTCGCAAACTATATCAAGTGCGCGCGCGGGACGCGCCCGCTTTAAAAAAATGGCGGCCGAGTCAGCCGCCATTTTATTTCGCTGGTCGAACTAGCCTTGCTCGCCGACCACCGTGACGGTGACATCGGACACCACGTCGGTATGCAGCGCGACCGACACCTGATGTTCGCCCACCGCTTTCAGCGGGCCCTGCGGCATGCGGATTTGACCCTTAATGACTTCGAAGCCCTGCTTGCCGAGCGCTTCGGCGATGTCGAAGTTCGTCACCGAGCCGAACAGGCGCCCGTCGACGCCGGCCTTGGCAGGGATCCTGACCTTCAATCCGGTGAGCTTTGCGTTGACTGCTTGCGCCGCCGCCAGCCGATCCGACTGCGCTTTTTCAAGCTCGGTGCGACGCGTCTCGAATTCCTTGATTGCCGTATCGGTTGCACGGCGCGCCTTGCCCTGCGGAATCAAAAAGTTGCGCGCGAAGCCTTCCCTGACTTTGACGACGTCGCCCAACTGCCCGAGGTTAATCACCTTTTCCAACAAAATGACTTGCATGTGATCTCGTCCTTGGGCGCGTTCAGTGCGTGTCGGTGTACGGCAGCAGCGCGAGGAAGCGCGCGCGCTTGATCGCCGTGTCGAGCTGGCGCTGATAGTGCGCCTTGGTTCCGGTCAAGCGCGCCGGCGTGATCTTGCCGTTCTCGCCGATAAAGTCGCGCAGCGTGTCGACATCCTTGTAATCGATCTGCTCGACGTTCTCTACCGTGAAGCGGCAGAACCGCTTGCGCTTGAACAGCGCGTTTTGCTTGTTCTCGCGTCGCGGGCCCTTGCCCTTACCCTTGAATTTGCCTCGTGCTCCAAATGCCATATCAAATCCCCTCGCTAACCTTGTATTCAGTAATGTGAACTAGCAGACGCGCAGATCGGCGCGTGCGTGGTGCGATAAATCCCTCGAGCGTCATCGCCGTACCGAGCGCTTCGCGTTCCAGCGCCTGCGCAACGGCGCCCAATGCGACGGCAGAAAACTCGAACGACAGCGTGCGCTCTGCTGCAGCCTCGGTCACCGTGCCTTCGTGCCTGAAGCTCGCCTCGAGCACCGCCAACCCGGCCGGCGTGTAGCGCAATGCCGACTTAGCCACGGCTGTCGCACGAATGCGAACCTGATTCACGCACGTATTTCAATCGGGTCACCGATGCGCGGCGCAACGTCGCGCGCGCTTACGCCGTTGCCTCAGCAACAGGAGCAGGCACCACATTGGCTTGCGGCGGTTGCGCCTGCGCAGACGATTGCTCGGACGCTGCCTTCTTCGCCTCTTCGCGCTCGACGATCTTCATCATCGGCGACGCGGCGGTCTCGGCCCGCTTCATCTTGACGGTCAGATGGCGCAGCACCGCGTCGTTGAAGCGGAATGCATTTTCGAGCTCGTCGAGCGTTTTACTATCGCACTCGATGTTCAGCAGCACGTAGTGCGCTTTGGCGAGCTTGTCGATCGGATACGCCAGCTGCCGGCGACCCCAATCTTCGACGCGGTGAGTGGCGCCCTTGTTGTTGGCGATCATCGCCTTGTAGCGATCGATCATCCCGGGCACTTGCTCGCTCTGATCGGGATGAACGATAAAACACACTTCGTAGTGACGCATTACTTTCCTTATGGAGTAAGCCACCCGCGCTGTTATGAGAACATGCGCGGTGTGGCAAGGAGGCGCTCTTCCAAGCCATGAACTCTCAAGCGCTGCAAAAAGCGCGCGATTCTAGCCTGAAACGCGGTTCCATAGGGGCAGCCGCGCCGGAGGGTCAATGGGCGGAAAGCAGCCCTGGCAACTCCACAGCGGCCGTACCGCGCACGACCATCGTGGCAATCTCATCGAGTTCGCTCGCTTGCGGATTGACGATGATGACCTTTGCACCACGGCGAAGAGCGGCCGCAGGCAGTGCGGCCGCCGGATACACCAACCCAGACGTTCCGATAACCAGCATCAAGTCGCAACGCGCCGCGGCCAGCTCAGCCTGCCGCAGCGTCGCAACCTCGAGCATTTCGCCGAACCAGACCACATCGGGCCGGAGCCAATCCCCGCAGCGCGGGCAGCGCGGCGGCTCACCGTGCGGCAAACGTTGCGGATCAATCTCAACGAAGCCGCAGCGCGCCAGGCACACGGTGCGCATGATGTTCCCGTGCAATTCGATCGGATGACTGCCGGCGCGCGTGTGCAAGCCGTCGACGTTTTGCGTGATCAGCTCGAACGACTCGAAGCGCGATTGAGCTGCAACGAGCGCGTGGTGCCC
>JBGSWX010000503.1:0-3881 GCA_041751695.1 Burkholderiaceae bacterium
CAATTCAATCAGACCCCGCTCGCAGCCGGCCAGGCGCTCGCACGTGCGCGCGCGACGCGGCCGCAAGCGTGGATATTGACGTCGGCCACACTGACTGCAGCCGGGCGATTCGATCACTATCTGGCCGAGGTGGGAATCGAGGACGCGGCCACGGCGCGCTGGAACAGCCCGTTTGATTTCCCGCAACAGGCGTTGCTTTATCTGCCGCTGTCGATGCCGTCGCCGTACGACGCTCGCTTCGCGGAGAAAGTGGCAGAGGCCGCGTGGCCGCTGGTGCGCGCCAACGGCGGCCGGGCATTCGTTCTGTGCACGACGCTGCGCGCTGTCGACAAAGTCGCAGAGCGTTTACGGCAATTGATGGCGCTCGACGATCAGCAGTTGCCGCTCCTCGTTCAGGGATCCAGTACCCGCCGCGCATTGATCGACGCTTTTCGCAGCTCAGGCAAGGCAGTGTTGATCGGCAGCATCAGCTTCTGGGAAGGCATCGACATTCGCGGTGATGCGTTGTCGCTGGTGGTAATCGACAAGCTGCCGTTTGCACCGCCGGACGATCCCGTGGTCGAAGCGAAGATTCGCTACTTGCGGAAAACCGGGCGCAATCCGTTTGGCGACTATCAGCTGCCCGAAGCGATCATGCTAATGAAGCAGGGCGCAGGGCGTTTGATTCGAGATGAAACAGACCGCGGCGTTTTGATGATTCTCGACGAGCGTGTGCTGACCAAGCCGTACGGGAAGACGGTTCTGGCGAGCCTGCCGCCGTTTTCACGCACGCGCAGCGAGGCCGAAGCGGTCGAGTTTCTGACGCGTCGGAGTTAGCGTCTCGGCTCGAACCTGACCGGCTCGGGCCCGCCCATCTTCGATCTGATGACGACGGTCCCCGCGAGCTTGTCATGCCACCCTTGCTTCTTGCTGTCGAACGCAACCCAGATGATGCCGATGAAATGAGGAATCATCGAAACGTAATACCCCAGGTAGCGCCCGATCGATTGACCGACCGACAATGTGTTGCCGGTCGTGGCGTCCACTATGCGCAGCGACAGCGCCATTTTCCCCGGAGTGGCCTGCCGGTACAGCCAGAAGACAATGATGGCGATTGCCGGTGCGATCCACGTAATCAACAAGTCGGCGGGCCCGGCGATGAACGGGGCATCGTCGCCAAAATAGCCCCATCCGTAAATCCACACCACGAGCGGCAGTGTGAGCGCCAGTATGAGCAGCGAGTCGATCACCGCCGCGCCCACGCGTATCCAGAATCCTGCGTACTCCACATCGTCAGGCTGCATAGCTCAGTCTGCCCTCCACAATTTGCGCTGCGGACGTGTACGGATGTTCCTCGTGATTGCGCGGCGAGAGTAAGTGTATGACGGCATGGCCCCGAATCTTCAGGTAATCGGAGATCAGGGCGCGATGACACTGCCACCAGAGCGCTTCCGCACACATCAGCGCAACGCGCTCAGTGCCGGCCAGTGCAGTCACACGATCCGCGCCTTCTTCAAATTCATCTGTATCCATGTAGTCGGCGTAGGCCCGGAACGACGCATTGCGCCACGCAGTGTGAGGTGAATCCGGTCGTGGTCGGCGCCGGCCCCCAAGCTCAGGCAGCCAAACATATTGCACCCCCACCGCCGCAAGCGCATCGGTGAGCGCCGCCTGGTTGTACTGCGGATAACGGCGCGAGCCCGGAAAGCGTCGTACGTCTGCGATCGCCGTGATCTCTGCGCTCTGCAGTAACTCGATGAACTCTTCGAGCGGACGAGTCGAGTGGCCGAGCGTCCAAATCGTGCGAACAGATTCGGGCATCGACAATCAGAATCGATCAGCTGCGCCCAAGTCTGTCAGCTGTGCTACCTCCGCCCGCGCAAATACCTGCTCTCCGGGAAATTGAGCGCGAGCACACGCTCGGTGTCGGCCTGCAGGTCTTTCATCTGCAACGCTTCGTACGAGCGCGCGATGATCGACAGCGCTTCCTCGGTGGCCGGCGTTTGCTGGAAATCACGCAGGACGGTCTGTGCGCGCTGAATCGCAGCCAAATATGCCTTGCGCTTGAGGTAATAGCGTGCGACGTTGACTTCGGCCTGGCCCTGCGAATTCGCCAGATAGATCATGCGAGATCGTGCATCGGGCGTGTACTTGCTGTCCGGGTAGCGCGTGACCAAGTCCTTGAACGCATCGAAAGCTTCGCGCGCCGCCTTTGCGTCGCGCTCGGAAATGTCCTGCCCCAGGAAACGTCCAAGAAATCCCAGCTCTTCATTGAACGAGGCAAGTCCTTTCAGGTAATACATGTAGTCGACGTTCGGGTGATTCGGATACTGGCGAATGAAGCGGTCGGCGGCCTGGGTCGACTGCGCGCTTTCGCCCTCCTTGTAGTACGTGTAGGCGATTTCCATCAGCGCCTGCTGCGCGTGCCGGCCAAAGGGGTAGCGCGACTCGAGCTTCTGATAAAGCTCGCGTGATCGCTTCCAGCTGCCGTTGTTCAATTCGAGACGCGCTTCGGAGTACAGCTTGTCCGGATCCCACTTGAGCGTCTGGTCGCGGTCGCCCCAGTCGAGGCCGAACCAGCTGCATCCGCCGAGCGCGGAGGCGAATAGGACCATGCTCAGTGTCGCGACGATGTGTGCAATCCCGTGCGGCCAGTGTGTTTTCATCGAAGTCTCTACTCTGTTTCGACTGCGCGTGTTTCGATTGCGCGGCAGTATATCGTTCGAGCGATGTCGATTCTGTATTCCGAAGGTGCCGACGAGGCGGCCGATGAGTCGCTCGCACTGACGCTGCGCGTCGACGATCGCCACGCCGGCGGCCGCTTGGACAAGGCGCTCGCGCAATTGATTCCCGACGTTTCCCGCAGCCGTTTGCAGCAATGGGTCGGCGCCGGCGCGGTCAGGGTCAACGGTGAGTCCGTGAAGGCGCGCCACGCGCTGAGCTTTGGCGACGTCATAGAGATCGAGCCGCAACCCGCACCCGACGCGGCCGCGTATTCGCCCGAAGCGATTGAGCTCGACGTTGTGTTTGAAGACGATGTGATCCTGGTGCTGAACAAGCCACCGAAGCTGGTGGTGCATCCCGCAGCGGGCCATTGGTCGGGAACGCTGCTCAACGGTTTGCTCGCGTATCACGCCACGTTGGTCGATGTTCCGCGCGCCGGCATCGTGCATCGTCTGGATGCCGACACCTCGGGCTTAATGGTGGTCGCAAAAACGTTGGCTGCGCACACGGACCTGGTGCGTCAGTTGCAAAGCCGGAGCGTGACGCGCGAATATTGGGCGCTCGTACTCGGCATGCCTTCGCCGCACGGCGTGATCGATGCGGCCATCGGCCGCGACCCGCGCAATCCACTGCGCTTCAAAGTCAGCACGGCCGCGTCTGCCAAGCCGGCGCGCACGCATTACGCCCGCATCGACAGCAAGCGCGACGGCGACACTGAAATTTCGTGGCTTGCGTGCCGTCTTGAAAGCGGCCGCACGCATCAGATTCGCGTGCACCTGGAGCATCTTGGGCATCCGCTGATTGGTGATCCGCTGTATCGGCGACGGCTGCCGCCGCGCGCCGGGCCGGCCGGCGGGTGGAGGGCGTTCGAGCGGCAAGCGTTGCACGCCAGCCGGCTGAGTCTGGATCACCCGCTCACGAAGCGGCGCATGACGTGGTTTCATCGTCCGGTGCCCGACCTCGCGCAGCTGATGGCCGGGCTTGGCTTCGGTCCGCTTGATACTGCAAGCAAAGTGTTTGAATGACGCGCATGCAACCCGAGTGGCCGGCGCCCGCCAACGTGCACGCATTGATCACGACACGCGCGGGCGGCGTATCACGCGGCCCCTATGGCGCTCCGCCGCACGGGCGCGACGGCATGAACATCGGCCTGGCGAGCGGCGATGACGTTGACGATG
>JBGSWX010000504.1:0-1555 GCA_041751695.1 Burkholderiaceae bacterium
GCAGCAAAGTCGGTAAAGAAGAGTGTGAATTGCTCGAACGCATCGCCGCTCAATTGGAGCACAGCCACGAATCTGCCGCGCAGAACCTGGTCAAAACGTAGTGGGGCGTAATTGATTCAGATGGCGATCTCGCGTTCGCGCGAGTTCCTCGTCGATGAAGCGGGGGCGCGGCTGACCGGCGATCCGTTGGCGGCGGGCCAGGAGCCGTTCGACATCATTCTCGGATGTTCCGATTCGCGGGTGCCAGCGGAGATCGTCTTCGATCAAGGCCTTGGTGATCTGTTTGTCATCCGTGTTGCCGGAAACATCGTCGCCCCTTCTCAAGTCGGCAGCGTCGAGTTCGCACATGAACACAATGGCAATGTCTGCGAAGTGAGGTAATTTTGAGTTCTTCTTCAACCGCAGCAGTGAGATTACCCACTGACAGCCAGGCAATTGATCTTCAGGTAAAGCAGACGCCGCACGCGATGGAGGCGGCGGCGGTCACCAAAAGCTTCGAGGTTAATCCGGCATCTGGTTTGAGTTTGGCGGCAGTAGAGCAGCGCCGCGCGCGCTACGGGGCCAACGCGCTGCAAACGACTCCCTCGCGAGCGGCGTGGCGCATACTGCTGGATCAGTTCAAGAGTTTCGTCGTTGCGTTGCTCGCGGTCGCCGCCGTCGTCGCCGGGCTGACTGGTGATGTGGTCGAAGCCGTAGCGATTCTCGTGGTGCTCGGTCTGAATGCTCTCATCGGGTTAGTGACGGAATGGCAGGCCGGGCGCGCGCTCAATGCTTTGCGCCTCTCTTCGCACACCACGGCGCGTGTCCGGCGCGATCAGCGCGAAGCCATGATTGATACCGCCGAACTGGTGCCCGGCGATGTCGTGGTCCTGAACGCAGGCGACCGCGTGCCCGCCGATTTGCGGCTGCTGGAGGCCGCGAGCCTGCGTGCCGAAGAATCAGCCCTGACCGGCGAAAGCGCTCTGGTCGAGAAAGCTGTCACCGCCGTAACTGCCGATGCGGTGCTGGCCGAACGTTACTCAATGCTCTATCTGGGCACGATGATCGCTGCCGGGCGTGCCCTGGCTGTTGTCACTGCCACTGGCGCGCAAACCGAAATGGGCCGGATCGGTCATCTCGTCGCCAGCGTGCCCGATGAATCAACGCCACTGGAACGCCGTCTGAATGAGCTTGGCCGTCACTTGGTGATGCTGGTGCTGGTCATTGCCGTAGTCGTGATGGTGGCAGGGTGGCTGCGCGGTGAAACATTGTGGGTGATGATCGAAGTCGGCATCAGTCTGGCGGTCGCGGCAGTGCCGGAAGGATTGCCTGCGGTCACTACACTCATCCTCGCGCTGGGCGTACTGCGGATGGCGCGCGAACGCGCCATCGTGCGGCGCTTATCGGCGGTTGAAACGCTGGGCAGCACGACCGTCATCTGCTCTGACAAAACAGGAACGCTCACCGAGAACCGCATGACGGTGCGCGAGTATCGACTGGCAAATGGCAGCGAGGTAAACCTTGAAAGTCAGATTCCGGCCACTGACGAATTGTTGACCCGCGCCGTGCGCGCCAG
>JBGSWX010000505.1:0-2232 GCA_041751695.1 Burkholderiaceae bacterium
TTCAGTCGTTGAACGAAGTCCTTGACCTTCACTTGAAAAGGGTAACGGTCGCAATTCGGAACCGGGTTCCGCCAACGACCTGGATAACGCTTTCCCTGCTGATGGCCGTCGGCATGGCGATGCTAGGGGCACAGCTGGCGCAGAGTGGCACGCGCAATTTCGCGATTGAGATAGCGCTGGCCATTTCGTTCTCACTTGTCCTGCTGCTGATCACCGATCTCGATCGCCCGCAAGAGGGTTTCATCACCGTCAGTCAACAGGCGCTGATCGAGCTTCAGAGCAAATTGAAAGCTCGATGAATGGTAGTTTGATGGCCGAACGCGAAACGCTCGCAGACCTCTCGCTGCTCGGTGGACCGCTGCACCGGTTCGGACGCCGACTGGGACTGATTCGCGGACCGACCAACTCGGTTGCGCTCGGACTAGCGCTTGCAGCGTTGCTTTGGGGAGTATTACTCGCGCTGGCCGTGATCGAGGGAATCAGCGAGCAGGCATTTTCCCTCTCGTTGATCGGCGGGCACGTGCGCCTGCTGATAGCCATTCCACTTTTCTTTGTGTGCGAAGCGTGGATCGATCCGATGGTCTCGGCGTTTGTCCGGGACATTGTGCGCGCCGAGGTCGTGCCCAAAGCGCAGTTGCAGGCGTTGCAAACTGACATCGCACGCATCACGCGGTGGAAGGAGGCTTGGCTGCCGGAGGTCATTTGCGTGCTGGCGGCGGTACTACTGTCGTTAATGGCGCCGCAATTGCACCTGGCAGGACTGACCTCGGCCTACGACCCGTCGCATGAGTACGCCTCGACCTTGACCGCGCAGTGGTATTGGGTCGTCTGCATGACCGTGTTCCGCTTTCTTGTGTTTCGTTGGCTGTGGCGGCTGGCTCTATGGTCTTTCTTTCTATGGCGTGTGTCGAAACTCGAGTTGCACCTTGTGCCTACACACCCCGATGGCACGGCTGGCCTGGGATATCTGGAAGTCGTGCACGGCGAATTCGCTCCACTCATCCTGGCCATTTCTGTAGTGCAGGCCGCATCATTCGCCGAGCAGATCTCGGCGGGCACGATGACTTTCGAGGGTATCTACCCGGGATTTATCTTGATTCTTGCAGTAGACGCGGTGCTGTTTCTCGGCCCCCTGTGCATCTTCGCACCCAAGCTCTGGCTGACGCGGAAGAAGGGTCTGAGCGACTACATGGTTCTCGCAGCGCGCTATGTCACCGAGTTCGACAGAAAATGGCTGGGCTCATCGCCGCCTCAGAATGAGCCGTTGCTTGGCACGGCGGACCTGCAGTCGCTGGCCGACTTGAACAACAGCGTCAGCGTCGTGCGCAGCATGCAGCTGGTACCGGTCAGTCCGCGGATGATCCTGTTCTTGGCGGCGGCCGCATTGTTGCCGATGCTACCGCTCGTGCTGTTCAAGTTTCCGGTCGACGTTCTGGCCCAGAAACTGTTCTCTATTTTGTTCGGCATGTGACCCATGGCAGTATGCGATTACGCGTTTATGAAGTCCCTGCTCATTGTGATTCGAGGAGATTCTGCATGTTGAAGAACAGAGAAATCGTCTGCTTGATGGCGGCCGCGCTTGTGGCGGCGATTCCGCCCGCAGCGGTCGCACAAGCGGCTCCCGGCGCGCCGCCTGCCGCGGGAGCTCCGTCGCAGCGGCTTTCGGCGCAGCAACTGGAGAGCGCCGTCGCGCCGATTGCGCTTTATCCCGACGATCTACTCGCGATCTTGCTACCGTCGTCGACCACGCCGGTCGAAATCGTCAAGGCGCAGCGGTTTCTGGAGAAGCACAAGAAGGACTCGAAGCTGCAGCCTGATGCCAGCATGCCCGCGCCGGTGAAAAGCCTGCTCAACTATCCCGATGTCGTGAAAAGGATGAACGACGACCTGGATTGGACCACCAAGCTCGGCGAGGCGGTGACTACGCAGCAGAAGGATGTGGTCGACGCGATCCAGGCGTTTCGGCGCAAGGTTTACTCCGTCGGCAACTTGAAGACAGACGACAAGCAGATCGTCGTGGTCGAGAAGGAGACGATCAAGGTCGTGCAGGCCGATCCGCAAGTGATCTACGTGCCGCAGTACCAGCCGGCCCAGGTGGTCGTCGTGCAGACGGCGCCGGTGTACGCGTACTACCCGACTCCGTACCCGGTGTACTACTACCCGTATCCGCCCGGCGCCGCATTCGCGACCGGCGTGTTCGTCGGAGCCGCGACCGCGTATGCCTTCAACTGG
>JBGSWX010000506.1:0-4770 GCA_041751695.1 Burkholderiaceae bacterium
GCTGCGTAGCCTCGACAGCCGGAGCCGGGCGCGGGTTCAAATACTTCGCGGGGTCTGCCGAAAACTTGGCCGCGCATCCGGCGCTACAGAAGAAGTAGTCGGTGCCTGCGTGCGCTACGTGGTGCTTCGACTGCCGTGTGACCTTCATGCCACAGACCGGATCGACCAGAGCCTCGTCGGCCGGTGCAACCGCCGCGTCGTTGCTATGGCCGCAGCAGGCGCGATGCTCTTCGTGGCCCGAATGCCCCATCGCAGTCGCGTCGTTCGCGCTCGCTTGATCTTTCATTGACACCTCCAACGTCGTTGACGCGTACGGTACACTCCGTAGTCAACCCCAGAGTCAAGGAATTTGCGTGCCTGACGGATCTCTAACGATTGGCCGACTGGCGCGCGCCGCCGAGGTCGGCATCGAAACGGTGCGCTATTACCAGCAACGCAAGCTATTGCCGGTTCCCGAGGCTCATGGCGCCTTTCGTCATTACAACGCCGATGCGGTGGATCGCATCCGCTTTATCAAGCGCGCCCAGGAGCTGGGCTTTTCGCTCGCCGAGATTAGCGAGTTATTGAAACTGCAGGATGGCGTCGACCGCCGCGCGATTCGCCGCATCTCATCCGAGCGACTAGCGCAAATCGAAACCAAGCTGACTGATCTGAAGCGGATGCGGCGCGTGCTTAAGCATCTGGTCGCGGAGTGCGAAGTCGCGGGAACGGATCACCCCTGTCCTATCATCGAAGCACTGACCGCGCGTAGATGAACGATCCAAGCCCTAGACAAGCGCCTGCGAGACCCGGTGCGCTGCGTCCTACGTTCAAGTCTTGGGCCGTTGAGGGCCCGAGCGAAGATATTTCACGCCGGCCGCAATAGCCACAACCAGCAACACGACGATCAAAATTCCGATCACAGCGCCGCCACCCATCATCCAACCCATGCCTTCCATGTTCATCATGCAACACCTCATGTCACGCTTCTCGCTCGATCTTCGGATTTAAAGATCAAGCCTGGCCGGTGCCACTATCGGCAACAAGACTCCTGGGCTTGGATCGGCGGGCATTTCACCGATCCATACGAGCAAAAGACGCAGCAGTCACCAGCCCGTGGTCGCAGCAACGCCTTGCAGCCCTCGCACTCGTAGAAGAACTGGCAGGCATCGGTCGGCATCGTTTCGTGCTTGACGTGTTCGCACTGCGGGCATGTCAACACGGAGTCGAGCGTCTCGGGCACGCTGTGCACCTATTGCTTCTTGAGAGTGGACGGGAAACCTGCCGCGGCAGTCGCTTTGAGCAAAGCCTCCACGTTGGTCTTCGCGTCGTCGAAGCTCACCTCTGCTTCGCTTTTCTTGAGGCTCACGTCTGCTTTGGTAACGCCGTCAATCTTGGTTAAGGATCTCTGCACGGAGATCACACACGACCCTCAAGTCATCCCTGATACTGCAAGCGTGGCGGTCCTGACCGCGGCCAGAGCCGTAGCAGAGATGAGGGCGAAGATGGCAAAGATAGCTGCAGTGACAAGTTTTCTCACGCGGACCTCCTCAGGCTAGATAAATCACGTACCACGGAAACGCGACCAATGCGGCGGTCACGATTACCGCGCCAATGAATAACAGTCGCTGCTTACGCAACGTGCTCGGCTCAGCGCAGGCCGTTCGCGGCGCGCACACCGCGGGCACGTAAAACAGCCGATACGCGGCGAAGCCGAGAAACAGGAGCGCGAGCCCGATGAAGATCGGGCGCAAGGGCGTAAAAAACGCGATCAACCCAGCGGCGGCTCCTCCGAGGCCGAGTGCGACGAGCACAAAGGGCCCAACGCAGCAGATGGAAGCGCCGATCCCCGCAATGACACCGCCAGCCAACGGGGCTTTCGCCGACCCCGGTTTTCCTTCATCTGCGCTCGCGCCGGCGGCGAGCGAGCTATTGATGTTAGGTGATGCCATCACTATCCCGAACGATTCGTAATGCATGCAGTCTAGATTCCGTACCGTGGTACGGAGTCAAGGGTGTCAGTATGGATTCGAACTTGCCGATAGGCGGCCTGGCGGCGAAGGCTGGCGTCAACGTGGAAACGATTCGCTACTACCAGCGGCGCGGATTGTTAGCCGAACCGCACAAACCGCTGAACGGGCATCGCCGCTATCCGGCTGAGTCGGTGAAGCGGGTGCGCTTTATCAAGCGAGCGCAGGTCCTCGGCTTCACGCTGGAGGAGATTGCCGGATTACTGCAACTCGACGTCGCTCACGCCTGCGCAGAGACGCGCGACCTGGCGGCGCGCAAGCTTCGGATCATTGAGCAGAAGCTGGGCGATCTGACCGCGATGCGCAAAGCACTCGCCAAGCTGATGCGCCAGTGTGATTCGCTCGACGGCACCGGTGCTTGTCCCATCATCGACGCACTGGCGACCGATTGAGCTCGCGGATGGCGCTCGCTGAAAAAGAGCAAATAGTTTTCAATCGCGGCGGCTGCGAATGACGCCGATGGCGGCCGCGTTGCCTGTTCCTTATGCACCGGTCCGCGCTGCGCCGGGACCTTTTCGAAGAGTGTCGCGGCTCGGCGGCGCACGTGTAGGCGGCGGGGAAGGTTACGTATAAGTCGACCCGCTCGCGATACTTGCGCAGGATCCGCGTCTGCGGTTCTAAGCGCTTACTGCCGCGCGCGGCTTTAGCAGCGCTTTGTATGCCCACGCCGCGGCCACCCCGAACACCAAGTGCACAAAGATGCTCAGCCCGCCGCGCGCCATCGCAAACCACGGAAACACCGCGGTAAATCCATAGAAGTTGATCGCGTAAAGAGCCAACCCGAATGCCGCACCGGCAACGATGGCCATTCCCATGCTCAGGCGGTGGATGATCAGCGCCAGAATCAAGCCGTAGACGATCGCGAGCGCAAAATGAATGAGCATTGCGACGAAAATAATTCCAAGGTCGAACGTCGCAGGCGGCGGCAGCACTTCCTTGCCCATGCCGATCGCGGCAATCATCCGTGGCGGGCCCCACGGGCTGCCGCCTTGAAGCAGCGGCACCAAGATTAATTCCAGCGCTAGAAACACGAAACCGGCGATGAGTCCCGACCAAATCGCCGATTTCCAGTCGATCGTGCTTCGAACCGGTACATCTGTTGTCGCCATGGCTTCCCCTTGATTGAGTGTTGGGGCTGACGCTTGGGGGGCGACGATAGCCCGCTGCACCGTCAACCCGCTCCAGCTATCGGCATCAACGGATTGTGCTCGAAGTCGCCGGGCTCGCGCGCGACTTGCTCGCGCGTCGTTCGGTCTGCGGACCGACGTAGAGCCAGCCCGTTTCACCGCCGACCCACTTCCAGCCACCGGTCGCCGCCGGATTGCGCTCGAAGTCGCTGCGCTCGCGTTGGACCTGTTCGCGCGTTTTGTCGTCCCTCGCGCGCGTTTTGTTGTCCTTCGTCGCGCCGGAGTACCCCCAGACGGCCTCGCCGTCGACGAAGCGCCAGCCGTCAGCAAACGCCGGTGTGGCCAGCGCGCCTAGTAATGCCACAGTAAAGACTGTGATTTTTTTCATATCGATCCCTTTCATCAGTTCCGGGAGACTCGGTCTCTCGGTCGGCATGGCACAGGCGCGACGCCCGGAGTCGCACGCAACACGATGAGATAGCGTCGCCTGTGCCGTTGCGGCAAAATCATTGCGTGTGTGGATAGTTCGATGGCGCACGCGCTGCGGTTACTCAGCAACGACATCACAAAGGCGCGATGTGAATGAAGTAATAAAGCAGCGTACATATACGACTCATAAATTGCGGCTCCGGCATCGGACAGTGACTCGCAAGCGATCCTTGTAACCGAGCGACTGGATGCAACGAACTGCATTGGAGAAGGCCGATCGCGCAGAGCGAGAGTTGCGCGATCTGATGGTCCTTGCGCAGGACGGCGACGCGGCCGCGTACGGCAGCTTCCTGAGGGATCTGACCGCGCATTTGCGCGCCTTCCTCAGAAAGAGGCTGTATCAGCACCTCGATGACGTGGAGGACATCACGCAGGAAGTGCTACTCGCGGTTCACAAGCAGCGTCATACCTACCGGCCCGGCGAGCCGTTGACGCCATGGGTGCACGCGATCGCGCGCTACAAAGTGGTCGACCTGTTGCGGGCACGCTCCAGCCGTGAAGCACTGCATGACGTGATTAACGACGAGATGCAGTTGTTCGCGCACTCAGATCAGGAGGCGGGCGAGGCTCGGCGAGATATCGCCAAATTGCTGAAACATTTGCCCGACCGTCATCGACTACCTATCGTGCATGTGAAGCTGGATGGATTGTCGGTGGCCGAGACCGCCCAGCTGACGGGCATGTCCGAGTCTGCGGTCAAGATTGGCGTACATCGCGGCATCAAAGCCATGGCGGCGAAGATCAAAGGAACTCGATGAAAACTGAAAGTCTGATCGATGTCCTGTCGGCTCACGCGGGGCCGGTTCCGCGCCACGTGGCCGAGCGCCGCTTCGTGATCGCGGCGCTGACCGGCGTCACTCTCGCGGCAGTGCTGATGCTGATAACGTCCGGCGTTCGGCCCGACATGGAGTCGGCCGCGCGCTTGCCGATGTTCTGGTTCAAGCTGCTGTTTCCGGCGGCCGTTGCCGTTGCCGCGATGTGGATGACTGCGCGCCTGGCGCGGCCCGGCGCCCGCGTGGGCGTTGCTTCGATCGCTGTCGCGGCGCCCTTCCTGGTGTTGTGGCTGATGGCGGCGGTGGCGCTGTTAAATGCCGAGCCGGCGGCGCGCGTCGATTTGGTTCTCGGCAGCACGTGGTCCACGTGCG
>JBGSWX010000507.1:0-3399 GCA_041751695.1 Burkholderiaceae bacterium
ACGCACGACCGGTGCGTGGGCCACGGAAGCAGGCGCCTGCCGCGCGCGCTCGAGAGGCGCGGGTTCGGACGGCACTGAAGAAAGAATAGTGGCGGGCTTGGTCGGTGCTTTCGGAAGTGGCATCAGCGGAAATGACCTCAACAAGGGAGATTTCAGGAAACTCAGCGAGGGACGATCATCATGCGAGCGTTTGAACAAAGGCGAGCACCTGGTCCACATGGTTCGGCACTTTGACGCCGCGCCACTCTTTGCGCAGCTTTCCAGAGCCGTCGATCACGAACGTGCTGCGCTCGACGCCGCGCACCTGCTTGCCGTACATGTTCTTCATTTTCATCACGCCGAAAAGCTCGCACAGCTTTTCGTCGGGGTCCGAGATCAGCTCGAACGGATAGTTCATCTTTGCCTTGAAGCCCTCGTGCGACTTCAAACTGTCGCGAGACACGCCGGCCACCACCGCGTTGGCTTTCGTGAACCTTCCGTTCGCAGCGCCAAAGTCGGAGCCTTCGGTCGTACACCCCGGTGTGTTGTCCTTCGGATAAAAATAGAGGACGATGGTCTTGCCGCGCTGTTGCGACAACGTAAAGTCGCTGCCTGTGGCTGCGGCCGTGAAATCCGGCACGTTCGAGTTGAGTGCGATAGTCATCAGTCAGGGACCAACAAGGCGGCTGCAACCTTGCGGCTCTCAGCCATCAGGATGTTGTAGGTGCGGCAAGCCGCCTGCGTGTCCATGACTTCGAGGCCGATGCGCGCGTCGGACAGCGGGCGCGTCAGCCGCGGATGAGGAAAGCGCTGACGCGAGCCGGTGCCAAGCAAGACGACTTCGCTGCGCAGCTCGCGCAGCCGCTCGAAGTCGCTCGCGTCCAGTGCGTCGAAGCCTGAGACCGGCCACGGCTCGACTCGATCAGGGGTCACGATCACGCTGGCGGTGTGGCGCACCTGATTGATTTCGACGAAGCCGGCACCATAGGCAGTGACGGTGTTCAGCGTGCTCGGTGTATCGGCGTGCAGCTTCAAATCGGTGCGGAATCCCAATGAAAAGCAGGCAGGGCGTTCGAGTACATTATAGGCACGCATTCAGGGCGCATCGGACGCGCAAGCGCGCGTTCATCAATACACAGTCATGGTCGATTTCACGCGCATCAGGCGTCTGCCTCCCTACGTCTTCAACATTACCGGCGAGCTGAAGATGGCCGCGCGCCGGCGTGGCGAAGACATTATCGACATGAGCATGGGCAACCCCGACGGTCCGACGCCGCGCCATATCGTCGACAAGCTGGTCGAAGCGGTGCAGCGGCAGGATACGCACGGCTATTCGGTATCGCGCGGCATCCCGCGCCTGCGGCGCGCCATCGTCAGTTGGTACAAGGCGCGCTACGGCCTAGAGCTCGACCCGGACTCCGAAGCGATCGTGACGATCGGCTCGAAGGAGGGCCTGGCGCACCTGATGCTGGCGACCTTGGACCGCGGCGACACCGTGCTGGTGCCCAACCCAAGTTATCCGATTCACATTTACGGCGCGATCATTGCCGGGGCCGACATCAGGTCGGTGCGGATGGACGGTGGAGTTGATTTCTTCGCCGAGCTCGAGCGCGCCATCCGCGAATCGCTGCCGAAGCCGAAGATGATGATCCTCGGTTTCCCGAGCAATCCGACGGCGCAGTGTGTCGAGCTCGACTTCTTTGAGCGTGTGATCACACTCGCACGGCAGTACGGCATCTACGTCGTGCACGATCTTGCATACGCCGACATCACGTTCGACGGTACCTACGCCAACAATCGGGCGCCGTCGATCATGCAGGTCGCGAATGCGCGCGAGGTTGCGGTCGAGTTTTTTACGATGAGCAAGAGCTACAACATGGCCGGCTGGCGCATCGGCTTCATGGTCGGCAACAAGGACCTGGTCAACGCGCTCGGCCGCATCAAGAGTTACCACGACTACGGCACGTTCACCCCGATTCAAGTCGCTTCGATCGCAGCGTTGGAAGGCCCGCAGGAATGCGTTGAAGACATTCGCCGCGAATATCAGCGCCGCCGCGACGTGCTGGCGCGAGGGCTGCACGAAGCGGGTTGGATGGTCGAAGTGCCCAAAGCGTCTATGTATATCTGGGCCGAAATTCCGCTGCCGTACCAGGCGATGGGCTCGCTCGAGTTTGCGAAGAAAGTGCTCGCCGATGCGAAGGTGGCGATCTCGCCTGGGGTCGGGTTTGGCGACTACGGCGATAGCCACGTCCGCTTCGCGCTGATAGAGAACGAGCACCGGATCCGGCAGGCGGTGCGTGGCATCAAGGAAATGTTTCGCAAGGACGGAAAGGTCTCGCCGCAAAAGGCCGCGGCGTGACGTTCATTAGCGCCGGCCGCAGGCGCGTCCGGCGACTTGATCTGTGAAACCAATCCAAATCGGTCTGCTTGGTCTAGGTACGGTCGGCCGCGGGACCTACAAAGTCCTGCAACGTAATCAGCACGAGATCGCGCGGCGTGCAGGTCGCGGCATCGCGATCGCCGCCGTTGCGGTGCGCGATGTCGACAAGGCGCGCGCGATCGTGGGCTCGAGGGTTTCAGTTTCATCCAACTGCGACGATGTCGTTCGCAATCCGGATATCGATATCGTGGTCGAGCTGATGGGCGGATACGAGCCGGCGCGCACACTCGCGCTCGCAGCTATCGCAAGCGGCAAGCATGTGGTCACAGCCAATAAGGCGCTGCTCGCGCGGCACGGCAACGAGTTGTTCGACGCAGCGCGCCAGAAGGGCGTAATGCTTGCTTTCGAGGCTGCAGTGGCCGGTGGCATACCGATCATAAAGGCGCTGCGCGAAGGGTTGACCGCCAATCGCATTGAGTGGATCGCCGGCATCATCAACGGCACCAGCAATTTCATCCTGTCCGAGATGCGCGCCAAAGGGATCACGTTCGAGGCAGCGCTGAAGGATGCGCAGCGGCTCGGTTACGCCGAGGCCGATCCGACGTTCGACGTCGAAGGCATCGACGCCGCACACAAGCTGGCGATCTTGTCGTCGATCGCGTTTGGCGTGCCGATCAACATCGATGCGGTCTACACCGAAGGCATCACGCGTCTGGCCGCCGAAGATATCAAGTACGCCGAGCAACTGGGGTACCGCATCAAGCTGCTCGGCATTACCAAGCGCACCGCAGCCGGCATCGAGCTGCGCGTGCATCCGACCCTGGTGCCGCTGCAGCGGTTGATCGCGAACGCCGAAGGCGCGATGAACGCAATCCTGATCAAAGGAGACGCGGTCGGCACGACGCTGTACTACGGGCAGGGCGCAGGTTCGGAGCCCACCGCTTCGGCGGTGATCGCCGACCTCGTCGACGTCACGCGCCTGCACACCGCCGATCCGGAAAATCACGTGCCGCATCTTGCGTTTCAACCCGACGCGGTGG
>JBGSWX010000508.1:0-1750 GCA_041751695.1 Burkholderiaceae bacterium
GCCGGCGGGCACGCGCCCGGCCTTGACTGCGAGCACCGGCTTGTTGCGAGCCGCCGCGCGCGCGGCCGACATGAACTTGCGTGCCCCGCGAATCGATTCAATGTAGAGCAGGATGGCTGACGTCGACGCGTCGCTCGCGAGGAAGTCCAGCACGTCGCCGAAGTCCACGTCGGCGGCCTCACCAACAGAGATGAAATGCGAGAACCCGATTTTCCGCGAGCGTGCCCAGTCGAGCGCCGCGGTGGTCAGCCCGCCCGATTGCGACACGAACGCGAGCCGACCCGGCAGCGCGGACGTGTGCGCGAAGCTCGCGTTGATGCCGAGCCCCGGAACGAGCAGGCCGACACAGTTGGGACCGAGAATGCGCAGCAGATAAGGACGCGACGCTTCGAGCATGGCGTCGGTCAGGTTCTTGCCGTCGCGGTCGGTGGCGAGCGTCTTTGTGAGGCCGGCGGTCAGAACAATTGCCGCGCGCGTGCCGCGCGCGCCGAGCGCACTGATGAGGCCGGGCACCGTAGCCGGTGGCGTCGCAATGATCGCGAGGTCCGGGGTTTCAGGCAGGCTGGCCGCATCTGGGAAAGCTGGATGGCCGGCGACCTCCGCATGGCGCGGATTGACGGCGAAAATCGGTCCGGCAAATCCGCCGTCGAGCACGTTGCGAAACACCGTCGCGCCGACGCTTCCCGGACGATCAGACGCCCCGAAGACCGCGAGCGACTTTGGGCGGAACAGGTACTCGAGGTTGCGGATTGTCATGGTCGGGATCGGCGCGGCATTCGGTTGCGGACATACCAGTTCGCGCCGCGTCGCGAGCGCGGTGGTGCCAAGCCTACAACCGACCAACGTCAATCAATGATTTGACCACGACACCGGCGGCGTGCGCCTGTTGATCGGCGTGATAACTCGAACGCACGAGCGGACCGCACGCCGCGTGCGAAAAACCGATCTTGGATGCCTCGGCTTCGAACATCCGAAACGTATCCGGATGCACGTAACGCAGCACCGGCAGGTGATGCGTACTGGGCGACAGGTACTGACCGATCGTCAGCATGTCGACGTTGTGTACGCGCAGGTCGCGCATCACCTGCACGATTTCTTCATCGGTCTCGCCCAGCCCGACCATCACGCCGCTCTTGGTGGGTACGTTCGGGACGATGCGCTTGAACTCCGCCAGCAGCTTCAACGAGTGCGTGTAATCGGACCCGGGCCGCGCGTGGCGATACAGCCGCGGCACGGTTTCCAGGTTGTGGTTCATCACGTCGGGCGGCGCGGCTTCGAGAATCTGCAACGCCCGATCGAGACGGCCACGAAAATCGGGCACCAGCACTTCGATGCGCGTTGACGGCGCAAGCTCACGCGTGGCCCGAATGCAATCGACGAAGTGCTGCGCGCCGCCGTCCTTCAAATCATCACGATCGACCGACGTGATGACGACGTACGACAGCTTCAGCGCCGCGATCGTGCGGGCCAGATTGAGCGGCTCATCAACGTCCAGAGGATCAGGCCTGCCGTGCCCGACATCGCAAAACGGACAACGCCGTGTGCACTTGTCGCCCATGATCATGAACGTCGCCGTGCCTTTGCCGAAACACTCGCCGATATTCGGGCACGAGGCTTCTTCGCACACCGTGTGCAGCTTGTGCTCGCGCAGGATGTTCTTGATTTCGTAAAAGCGCGTGGCCGGTGAACCCGCCTTGACTCGAATCCACTCGGGCTTTTTCAGCACCTGGTCCATCGGCACCGGCGTGAT
>JBGSWX010000509.1:0-4307 GCA_041751695.1 Burkholderiaceae bacterium
TAATCGGCTCATCATTTGGCAGCCGTTGCACACGCCGAGCGCGAAGCTGTCGTCGCGGCTGAAGAACTCGACGAACATTTCAGCCAGCTTGAGGTTATGCAGAATCGTCTTTGCCCAGCCGCCGCCGGCGCCCAGCACGTCACCGTAGGAGAATCCTCCGCAGGCAACGAGTCCCTTGAAGTCGCTGAGCGATTGCCGGCCCTCGATCAAGTCGGTCATGTGCACGTCGACCGACGCAAAGCCCGCGCGATGAAACGCGTAGGCCATTTCGGTCTGGCTGTTGACGCCCTGCTCGCGCAGGATTGCAATGCGCGGGCGAGAGCCCGCTGTAATGAATGGCGCCGCGATATCGTCGGCCGGGTCGAAGCTCAGAGACATCGACAGGCCGCGATCGTCCGCGTCGGTCGCGCGTGCGTATTCCTGATCGGCGCACTCCGGGTTGTCGCGCAGCCGCGCGATGCGCCACGACGTTTCGCTCCACAGCTTCTGTAGCTCGCTGCGCGCCTTTGACAAGACCGGCTTAGCATCGCACCAGAACTCGACGAGATCGTTGGAGTTGGGTTTGCCGATGATTTGGCTGGCGGCTCCGAGCCCGGCCGCGCGCAGCGTGCTCATCACTTGGCTCTTGTCGCGCTCTCTCACTTGCAACACCGCGCCAAGCTCCTCGGTAAACAGTGTCTTCAGAATCAGCTCGCCGCGGCGCACGGCGTTCTGCTCGGGCCGAATCTTGAAGTCGCCCGAATCCTGCGCGACCGGATCGATCGCGAGCACGTCGAGATTGACGCTGATGCCGACGTGCCCGGCAAACGCCATCTCGGCCAGCGTTGCGAACAGTCCGCCGTCGGAGCGGTCGTGGTACGCGAGGACGTGCCCATCGTTTTGCAGGCGCCGCACCGCACTGACGAACGCCGCGAGCTTGGCTGGATCATCGACATCGGGCGCGTCGTTGCCGATCTGCTGTGTGACCTGCGCCAGGATCGATCCACCCATTCGATTCCGTCCGGCGCCGAGATCGATCAATATCAGAAGCGTGTCGTTGCCGGCGGCGAGCTGCGGTGTCAGCGAGCGTCGCACGTCGCCCACGGGCGCCGTCGCGCTGGCAATCAACGACACCGGCGCTATCACTGTCTTGTCTGCGCCGTCGTCGCGCCATGCGGTCTTCATCGACAAGGAATCCTTGCCGACCGGCACGCTGATGCCGAGCGCCTGACATAAATCGCTTGCCGCCTTGACCGCGTCGAACAGCTTCGCGTCTTCGCCCTCGGTGCCGCACGCGGCCATCCAGTTGGCGGAAATTTTCACGCGCTCCAACCGCACGTCGGCGGCGACGATATTGGTGATCGCTTCACCGATTGCGATGCGCGATGCAGCCGCGGCGTCGATCACGGCTATTGGAGTGCGCTCGCCAATCGCCATCGCTTCGCCGGCGTAACCGTCGAAGCTCATTAGCGTCACCGCGCAATCGGCCACCGGCACCTGCCAGGGCCCGACCATGGAATCGCGCGAATTCATGCCGCCGACGGTTCGATCCCCAATCGTGACCAGGAAACTCTTGTTGGCTACCGTCGGATGCCGCAGCACATCGAGCGCGCATTGTTCAAGGTTCAAACCGGCGCCGTCGAACCCGGGCAGCGCTTGCTCGACATGCCGAACGTCGCGGTGCATGCGCGGCGGCTTGCCGAGCAGCACGCTCATCGGCATGTCAACGGCGGGCGCGCCCGTTGCGCCGTCGATCACGAGCTGGCCATCGGCCGAGATGCTTCCAATCACAGCGTACGGGCAACGCTCGCGCCTGGCCATCCAGTCGAACGCCGCGAGCGTGTCCGGTGCGATCGCCAGCGCATACCGCTCCTGCGACTCATTGCACCAGATCTCGAGCGGGCTCATCCCGCTTTCCTCGACGGGAATGTCGGCAAGCGCGATGCGCGCGCCTCGCTTCGATTGATCCGCCAGCTCGGGCATCGCGTTCGACAGACCGCCGGCGCCTACGTCGTGGATCGACAGCACGGGGTTGTGTGCACCGAGCTCCCAGCATCGATCGATCACTTCCTGCGCGCGCCGCTGCATCTCCGGATTGCCCCGCTGCACTGAATCGAAGTCGAGCTGCTCGGTGTTCGCTCCTACGTCCATGCTCGAGGCAGCGCCGCCGCCGAGCCCTATACGCATGCCGGACCCGCCGAGTTGAACCAGCAGCGCACCCGGCGGCAGGTCGTGCTTGCGCACCTGATCGTCGCGGATGTTGCCGATACCGCCCGCGATCATGATCGGCTTGTGATAGCCATAGCGCGTTCCGCCGACGCTCTGCTCGTAGCTGCGAAAGTAGCCGAGCAGATTCGGGCGACCGAACTCGTTGTTAAACGCCGCCGCGCCGATCGGGCCGTCGATCATGATCGACAGCGCGGCGGCGATACGCGATGGAAAACCGAAGTCGTCCTCCCACGCGTGCCGCATGTCGGGGATGCGCAGATGCGAAACCGAGAAGCCGCACAAGCCGGCTTTCGGTTTTGCGCCGCGGCCGGTTGCGCCTTCATCGCGAATCTCACCGCCGGCACCGGTCGATGCGCCGGGGAAGGGTGAGATCGCTGTCGGGTGGTTGTGTGTCTCCACCTTGAACACGGTGTGCGTCAGCTCGTCGCGCGCACCATAGTCGATGCCGACCGCGCCGGCCGGATGATCGCTGTGCGGATAGAAGCGCTTGACGGTGCGGCCTTCGAGCACGGCCGAGTTGTCGCTGTACGCGACCACCGTGCCCTGCGGCGCTGCCCGATGCGTGGCACGAATCATGTCGAACAGCGTTGCATCTTTCTGCTCACCATCGATGGTCCAAGTCGAGTTGAAGATCTTGTGCCGGCAATGCTCTGAGTTCGCCTGCGCGAACATCATCAGCTCGACGTCGGTCGGGTCGCGCTGCATGCGTGTGAAAGCGTCCAGCAAGTAATCGACTTCATCGTGCGATAACGCCAACCCCATCCCGACGTTCGCACGTTGCAACGCGTCGCGTCCGTGTGCGAGCACAGCAATTGTCTGCATCGGTTTGCCATCGAGCTCACGAAACAGCAGAGCTGGGTCGGTCGCGGGATCGATCACGCTTTCGGTCATGCGGTCGTGCAGGACGCCCGCTACGCGCGCTGCGGCGTCGGTACTCAGCCTCTTCCGTCCCAGCTTGATCGCGTAAAGCGTGCCGCGCTCGATGCGTCGCAGGCTCGTCAGTCCGGTGTTGTGAGCAATGTCGGTGGCCTTGCTTGCCCAAGGCGAGATGGTTCCTAGTCGCGGCACAACCAGGAACGCATCGCCGTGGCCCTTCGCGTCCGCCTTATCGGCGGCGGCCGCATCGCCATACGTCAGCAACGCGTCAAGTAATGCGCGCTCGGCCGCATCGAGCGGCCGGCTTGCGTGGACGAAGTGAACGAAGCGGCCGCTGATCGAGTCGACCGACTTTTCGATCGACCGGACCAGCGCCAGCAGGCGCGCCGCGCGAAATGCAGACAACGCGCTCAGCCCGGTGAGGGCGAAGGACGTACTGGACTGGGGCGTCATCGAAACAGCGCGAGGCAAGCACGCGAACATCGCGCGTGATCGTGCGCTTGCCGGGCTGACGAGCGCGCAAAATTATAGCGGCGTGGTGTGAGGACAGGAACGCGGCATGTTCACCGCCGGCCGCAAAGCGCACCCGCGAACTCGAGTATTTACGCCACCAGCCGCTGATCAGCGTGCGTCGTCTGCGCGGCGGATAACGCGCGCAACAACGCGACGTTGCAGTCGAGCAGCGAGATATCGAGCGCCTCGCGCTGCTTCTTCCCCATCACCGGATCGTTGCGCTCAATCGCTTCGGCCAGGGCCAGGTACGGCGCGCACGGTCCTTTGCGCTCGACCAGTGCAGCCGCCACGGTCGATGGCAATTGCGCGTGCTGCAGCAGGCGCGGGAACGACGTGCCCGTCATGCGATCGAGCAATGAGAATGCGCCGGTCTGAAACAGCGAGTCGCGCAGTTCGGCCCCCTCGGCGCTGCAACTCGCCAAATGTTCGAGGAACAATCCGCGCCGGATGCCGGCATGCATCAACGGCAATGCGTCTGCGTTCAACGTCGACACGCGCAGCATGCGCGACAGCCAGCGCGTGAGCTTGGCGTGGCCCAGCACCATTACCGCGCGCTTGACCGACGAGACCTGCATCGGCACCGCGAACGCCGCCGAATTGACGAACCGGAGCAGCTCGAACGACAAGGCGGTGTCGCGCTTGACGGCTGATTCGATCGTATCGATGTCGGCACGCTCGTGCGCCAGGCGCAGCAATTCCAGCACAGCCGC
>JBGSWX010000510.1:0-5342 GCA_041751695.1 Burkholderiaceae bacterium
TCGATCAGATCGATCACACGATCGGACACCGTGAGGTCGAACTTCACATCCGAATACTGTTGGACAAAGCTCGCGATCGCGGGCGCGACGCGCCGCTCCGCCATGTTGTGCGAACACGTAAGGCGCAGCGTGCCTCGCGGCTTCGCGGCTGCCTGTCCCGCAAGCGCTTCGGCCTCAGCCAAGTCGTTGAGCAGTGAGACCGCGCGTTCATAGAACGCTTGCCCGCTCTCGGTCAGCGACAACCGCCGCGTCGTGCGATTCAAGAGCCGAGCGCCAAGGTGCTGCTCCAACTCGGCGATCTGGCGCGACAGCGACGAAGTCGATAACGCCAGACGGTCAGCAGCCGCGACGAAGCTTCCGCTTTCGACGACGCGAACGAAGGATTGCATCGAAGCCCAGCGATCCATGGCCACATTCTCCCGCATTTCGGGACAAACATTTCCGTGCCGCAGACTTTATCTCGCGTCAACGCGTGTCTACATTGCGCCGACCCACAGAAAAGGAGACTTTCATGATCGACTCCCGTACTGCTCCGTACGCCGCGCTCGCACTCCGCATCGGCCTGGGCGCGATGTTCATTGCGCACGCTCTGCTCAAGCTTTTCGTGTTTACGTTGCCGGGCACGGTGCAGTTTTTTCAATCGCTCGGATTGCCCGGCACACTTGCCTACGTTACGTTCGCGGCCGAACTGGTCGGCGGCACGCTGATCGTGCTCGGCATCGGCACGCGCTGGGTCGCAGCACTGTTGATTCCGATACTGCTGGGCGCGACCTGGGCGCACGTTCCGAACGGCTGGCTCTTCACCGTCCCCAACGGAGGCTGGGAGTATCCGGCGTTCCTGAGCGTGGCCACGCTGACGCTAGCCCTGCTCGGCGATGGCGCTTACGCACTGTCGTCCGTGTTCAGTCGCAAGCCGGCAGCACACCTGCGCGCGGCGTGATTAAAACTTCTGGAGATCGCATGTCTTCACAGACCACCGCACCGGTGTCGATCGAGCTGTACACGTACGCCACACCGAATGGCCGCAAGGTTTCGATCATGCTCGAAGAAACCGGGCTGCCGTATGACGTGCACTTAATCGATATCGAACGCGGCGATCAGCGCTCGCCGCAGTTTCGGGCGCTCAATCCAAACGGCAAGATTCCTGTCATTGTCGATCGCGAAAATGGCCGCACCGTGTTCGAATCCGGCGCGATTCTTTTCTACCTCGCCGAGAAAAGCGGCCGTTTTGACCCGCCGACCGCCGAAGCGCGCACCGAGACGTTGCAATGGTTGCTCTTCCAGGTCGCCCACGTTGGCCCGATGCTGGGCCAGCTTTGGTACTTCAAGCGTTCCGCGCCCGAGAAGATTGCGTTCGCGATCGAGCGTTACGAGCGTGAGGTGCTGCGCTTGTTCGGCGTCCTCGACGAGCGGCTGCAGAATCAACGCCAACCCTATCGCGACTATCTGGTCGGCGAGTACGGCATAGCAGATATCGCAACCTGGCCGTGGATCAACTCGTTCGGCGAGCTCGGCTTGACGCTTGATGCGCACCCGAATCTGAAGCGTTGGCATGGCGAGATCGCGCAACGCCCGGCCGTGGTTCGCGGTGTTGCGGTTCCGAAGGTGACCGAGCTCGAAGCCGCCTAACCTCAATCGATCCGACCTATCTCATCAAGGAATAGAACATGAAACTCTATTACGCACCCGGCGCCTGCTCTTTGTCGCCGCATATCGCACTACTGGAAGCCGGGCTTCCGTTCACGGCGATCAAGGTCAGCACAAAGACGCATCAGATCGACGGCGGCGGTGATTTCTACGCCGTCAACCCGAAGGGTTATGTTCCCGTGCTCGAGCTCGACGACGGCACACGCTTGACCGAGGGCCCGGCCATCGTGCAGTACATCGCCGATCAGGCATCTGCGACCAAGCTCGCGCCGGCCAACGGCACGATCGAGCGCTACAAACTCCAGGAGTGGCTCAACTTCATCACATCGGAGTTGCACAAACAGTTCTCTCCCCTGTTCGATTCGACCACGCCGGATGAAGTCAAGACCAAGCAGCGCGAAAAGATCGCGAAGCGCTATGACTGGGTCGTGCAACAGTTGGGCAACAACGAGTACTTGACCGGATCGACGTTCACGGTGGCAGATGCCTATCTTTTTACCGTCATGAACTGGTCGAAGCCGACCGGCATCGATATGGCTCGCTGGCCGGTGCTGCAAGACTATATGAAGCGCGTCGCTGCACGCCCTCATGTGCAGGAGGCGATGAAGGCCGAAGGGCTTGTGAAGTAGTCGAGGGCTGCGTTGCCGCCGCTGTTTCTCTCGCACGGCTCGCCGATGCACGCGGTCAACGCCGGCGTAGCCGGCGAACGCTGGGCAGAACTCGGGCAAAAGCTGCCGCGACCGGCGGCGGTGTTGATCGCCTCGGCGCATTGGGAAACCGAATTGCCGATGCTGTCTACCGCGCGCCAACCCGAGACAGTCCACGACTTCGGCGGCTTTCCAGACGAGCTGTATTCGATTCGCTATGGCGCGCCCGGCGCGCCGCCGCTGAGCCACCGCGCAATGCAACTGTTGCAGGCCGCCGGGCTATCGGCCACGACCAATGGCTGCCGCGGCCTGGACCACGGCGCATGGGTTCCGTTGCGGCGCATGTTCCCGGCCGCCGACATTCCAGTGGCTCAGATTTCGATTCAGCCGTCGCTCGACGCTGCGCATCATCTGCGCGTCGGCGCTGCACTGGCGCCGCTCACGTCTGAAAATGTGTTGATCATCGGCTCGGGCCATATGACGCACAACTTGCGCGAGTGGGTGCGTGGGCGAGGCAACGACAGCGAACCGGCCATTGCGCCGTACGTGAGCGAATTTCGCGAATGGATCGCCGACGCACTGAGGCGCGACGATCAGGCAGCGCTGGTGCGCTGGCGTGAGTCCGCACCGCACGCGGTGCGTGCGCATCCGACTCCGGAGCACTTCATGCCGCTGTTTCTTGCGCTGGGCGCGGCGGGTGAGCGGCCGCGCGTCGAGCGCATCGACGCCGGAATCGAAGCCGGCGTGCTCGCGATGGACGCCTACGCGTTCTGGCCCGCACCCCGCGCAGAAAAATCTTTGTAAGGCGGCGCGGGAAGTTCAACGACTCGATCGTCGGCCACCGCGATCACGCGGTCGCCTTCTTCCCGATCGATATAGGCGCCGCCGGTGAAGCTGCCGAACGCGGGCAGCACCATCAAGCCCGCATCTAGTGAGAAACGCAGCCAGAAGCAGGGCAGCCGAACGCTGTCGTCGGCACGCCCGTGCAGCCGGACGACCGGATGCATATGCCCGGCGAATACATGCGCCGATGGCGCAAAGTTCGGATAGTGGCGAAAAGCGAAATCGTCAACGCACCACGGCTCGCGCTCTGCGCGAATACGCAACGCGGCCGGCGTCGCGCCGGCGGCGCGATCGTGGTTACCCTCTACCAACACTAGTTCGAGCGCGGCATAGCGCTCGCGCCATTCGCACAGCGCCGCGATCGTCGCTGGCGCGTGCGCTTCACGGGCGTGAAACAGATCGCCCAGAAACACGATCGTGCTCGGCTGCAGCCGATCGATCAGCCGGCTGAGCCGGGTCAGGTTCTCGGACGTCGTGCCGTGTGGCACGGGTACGCCCAGCGCGCGAAAAGTGGCGGCCTTGCCAAAGTGAACGTCGGCCACGATTAGCCAGCGGCGTTCGTGCCAAAACACCGCGCGCTCCGCGAGCAACGTCCAGCGGGCGCCGCCGATATCGACCTGCAATGAATCGATCACAAGCGCACGGTGACTATGACGCCCAACTCGATCAGCCACAGTTCAGTGAGCGTATGGAATCGGCCGCCGCGACGCGCGAGGCACTCCGAATTGGCTGTTACAGGCCATTAGGCCGCGTACCAGTAATAATAGGTAGCGATTCCGAGCAGCGCGACCGCCCAGTAGGCACCGAGCGTTGCGCGCATGAGCTGCTTCCACCACCGCACATGAAATCGTGACGGCAGCACGTCGTTCATCTGCAGGACCAGCCACAGGCCAGCCAGGACTGCGAAAGTTCCGGCAAGTCCGTGCAGCACGGTAATGGCGTTGCCGACGTCGGCCAGCGCTTTGATGCTCGGAATCTTGAAGCTCGCCATCGCGCCGGCCATGATGAACGCCACCAGCGCGCAGTTCACGAGCACCCACACTGTCTGGTTGACGCGATGCGCCTCGATGTTGCCCGATCGGGCGAGGCGCATCCCGCACGTAAGGCCTAGCACCAGCACGACCTCCAGGAGCAGGTTGATGTCGGAGATCAGCGGACCGAGGCCGAGAAAGCCGGCGCCTTCGGCCTTCCCCGTTGCATGAATCGCCGCGACGACACCGCTCGTGACGGCAAATGCCGCAGCGCCGGAGACGAGTGCCCGCCTGGTCATCGTGCCTTCCCGACGTGCCGGCCCCTTCACAATTCAGTGAGCGTATAGCCGCGCGCGCGCAACATTTCGACCAGGCCCTGCGGCCCGACCAGGTGCAGCGCGCCGACCGCGAACACATAGCTCTTGCCGCCGGCCATCAGCGTTTCAATTCTGCGCACCATCTGCGGATGGCGGCCCAGCAGAATCGTGTCCACGGTGAAGCGCGAGCCCACCGAGGGCTGCGTCCGCATTTCGACCAGCAGGCGCTCGAGCGACGCGCGGTCCGCGGTTTCCCACGCCTGCACCACGCGGTTCAGCTCGCGCCGTGCGCTGCGCGTTTCAACCGCCTTCAGCGCGTCTTCCAGAAACGCCACTTGCGTCTCCCACGGTGCCTGCTCGAACAACCCGAATTGCTGCTCGATCCCCTCGAACTCCAGAATCGGCTTGCTGTCGCTCTTTGCCACCCGCATCAAGTACGCCTCGACCGACAGCGCAGGTACGTATCCGGCTTGCGCAGCCTCGAACAACGCCAGCACGTTGCCCAGCATCCACGGCTTCATCCGCATCATCGGCGCGATGTCGAGCTGATTGCGCGTGAGCACGGATTCGATCCGTTGCCGCAACTGCGGACTCAATCGAGTTTCAAGCCCCGGCGCGCCCTCCGGGTAGAGCGCGTACTTCTGCGTGGCTGCGATGGCGCGTGCGGAGTCCGAGACGTCGGCCTCGAGCACGATCGCATCGGCGCGCTTTAACTGCGCCAGCCGCGAAGGCGGCAGCGGGTAGAACTCGGGGCGGCCGACGTGGATCGTGCCCATCAGCCAGCCGACCTGCTTGCCCTTGCGCACCTCCCACAAGAAGCCGCGGCGATCGCTGCCTTGCGCGTAGCTGTCCCTGACCAGACACAGCGGCAGCAGCGCACAGCACACTAAGGCAAAGGTCAATCGCTTGATAAGTGA
>JBGSWX010000511.1:0-7165 GCA_041751695.1 Burkholderiaceae bacterium
TCGATCTGCTCGATGGCGGCTTCGATCGAATCCTGCTCGGTCACGTCGAGCGCGACGATGTGAGCGGCGCCGCCTGCCGCTTCGATCTCCGCTCGAAGGTCTTTAAGGCGCTCGAGTCGCCGCGCAGTCAGCACCGTTAACGCGCCGTTGGCCGCAAGCACGCGCGCGAAGCGCGCCCCGAGACCGCTGCTGGCGCCGGTGACCAGCGCCACCTTCTCTTTCAGGTTGGTTCTCATCGCGAAGATGATCGCATAGTCGATCGCTTCTACAATCTCGATGAAGAATAGGACGAGCCATGGCCGACGTAGACGTACAGCGCGAATCGATGGAATACGACGTGGTCGTCGTCGGTGGCGGTCCGGCGGGTTTGGCGGCTGCAATTCGACTCAAGCAACTCGCCGCGGAGCGCGGCCGCGAGGTTAGCGTGTGCGTGCTCGAGAAAGGCTCCGAAATCGGTGCACATATTTTGTCGGGCGCCGTTATCGATCCGATCGCGTTGACCGAACTGTTTCCCGATTGGAAAGAGCGCGGCGCACCGCTGAAAACTACAGTCGGTGAAGAGCGTTTTTTGTTTCTGACGGAACGCGGCGCGCGCGAAGTGCCGCATGGATGGCTGCCGGCGTCGCTAAAGAATCAGGGCTACTTCGTCGGCAGCCTTGGCAATCTGGTGCGATGGCTCGGCCAGCAGGCCGAGTCCCTTGGCGTGGAAATCTTTCCCGGCTTCGCTGCGGCGGAGGTGCTCTATGACGACTCGGGTGCGGTAAAAGGTGTGGCCACCGGCAACATGGGCGTCGGCCGCGACGGCAAGCCGACCGAAAATTTTCAGCCGGGGGTTGAGTTGCACGGCAAGTACACGCTGTTTGCCGAAGGCGCGCGCGGCAATCTGACGCGTCAACTGGCGCCGCGTTTCAAATTGAGCGAAGGACGCGATCCGCAAACGTGGGGCATCGGCATCAAGGAGATCTGGGAGGTCGACTCCGCAAAGTTCAATGCCGGCTTGGTGCTGCACAGCGCCGGATGGCCGCTCGGTAACAGCACGTACGGCGGCGGCTGGATGTATCACTTCGGCGAGAATCTGGTGTCGGTCGGACTCGTCGTGGGGCTTGGGTATACGAATCCATACTTGTCGCCGTTCGACGAGTTTCAGCGCTACAAGACGCACCCCGCGATTCGCGCTTATTTGGAAGGCGGCAAGCGACTCGAATATGGCTCGCGCGCCATCAACGCCAGCGGATTGCAGTCGTTGCCGAAGCTGGTGTTTCCGGGCGGCGCACTGATCGGTTGCGACGCCGGTTTTCTGAATGCGCCGCGCATCAAGGGCAGCCATGCCGCGGTCAAGAGCGGAATGCTTGCCGCAGAAGCGGCGTTCGAAGCGCTCGCCGCGGACCGCCAGCGCGACGAACTGGCGTCTTATCCGCAGGCGTTCGAAAGGAGCTGGCTGCACGATGAGCTTTACCGCGCGCGCAACTTCAAACCCTGGCTCGACAAGGGGTTGCTGCTTGGCTCCATGATGTTCGGTATCGACCAGATTATTTTTCGCGGCAATGCGCCGTGGACGTTGCATCGAAAATTCGCTGACCACGAGAAGTTGAAACCGGCGGCCGAATGCGAGCCAATCATGTATCCGAAGCCCGATGGGCGGCTCACGTTCGATCGCCTGTCTTCGGTTTATTTGTCAAACACCAACCACGAAGAGAATCAGCCGCCGCATCTGACGCTGAAAGACTCGTCGGTTCCGACCACGATCAATCTTCCGAAATATGCGGGACCCGAGCAACGCTACTGCCCGGCTGCGGTGTACGAGTTCGTTAAAGGTACGGACGGCAACGAACGATTGCAGATCAACTTTCAAAACTGCGTTCATTGCAAGACTTGCGATATCAAGGACCCGACGCAGAACATCGTGTGGACAACGCCCGAAGGCGGCGGTGGACCCAACTACGTGAACATGTAGCCGCAAGATAGGCCTGCGCGTGTACCAGCACACGCTCATCATTGGAGGTACCGGGATGCTGCGAGCAGCGTCTGTCGAACTGGCATCTCGCTCACGCATGATGACTTCGATCGCTCGAACCACGCGTTCGCTGCAAGCTGTGCACTCCGCCCTGCCAAAGTCAGAACGCACTCATCACATGCTTGCACTCGACTGGAGCGAGCCGGAGGACTTTCTTCACGCCATACAAGCACATTTGGCTCGTACCGAGTCGCCCGATCTCGTCGTCGCCTGGATACACGATAATGAACTTGCGATCCGGGTGGCGAGCCTCGTCGCGACACAGGCGATAAGCCGTTTCTTTCATGTCGTTGGCAGCGCTAGCTCTGCCCCATCGCTGAATGCAGCCACCCTGCGACAACGACCGCCGCGCTCCACCGTTAGCTATCACCAAGTGATCCTCGGCTACGGTGCAAGCAGAGGCACTCGTTGGCTAACGAACGAAGAGATCTCGGCGGGTGTACTCGACGCTATCGTGCGGGCGGAACCCGAGTACGTAGTGGGCACTATTTAGCCCTGGTCGTGGCGTCGATAACCCTAGCACTCACCTAACTGCCACTCATGTTATCGACGGTCTGATGTTCGGCAACGATCTCGAGTGCGTCGGTGTCAGTTGTCGCGCACCCTGCCAAGCGAGCGACGCACAGCCCGATCAGCAGTGCGGAAACTGCGAAGCGTTTTGCGCGCGCGGCTGCGGGAGCCGTTGGAATCGGTCTAATTGAAAGTCTTGACTTGTTATTCATCGTGTTTTCCTTCCAGTGTTTCGGTGTGGGCCGTACGTGCAATTGAACCGCGCGTGAAATCGCACGTCTGTCGAATTTGCAGCTAGTGCAAGGTGGCTTTAGCGCGGCGCTGTGCTGCTGCCTGCGCGCCGCTCGAACACCGTGACAACGCCCGAAGAGTGCGGGCAGCGGCGAAGCCGAGTTAAGTGAGTGTGAAGGCTGTCTGGCGCTCGGAAGACGCGAGGTCGTCGTGCGTTAAGGGTTCAGACATGAAGCGGAGCGCGCTCAGACCTGGAAGGAAAAAATATCCACCGCCTTTGACCGTGGTGAATTGCGGAAGGGGATGAAGCTTTCTGCCGACCGGCAGGCTTCCCGGCATCGAAAACGAGCGGTCATCACCGTACCCCAGGGGATCCGTCTCGTCCCACAGATCCGCGAACTTGGAATTCGCAAACCAGCGCTGCTGCACGAACTCGAATTGACGGTCGAGATCGGCGTTCAGTGCGATGAAGAACAAGCCATTGCCGCAGCCTGTGCTTGCGTCGCCTGACCCGCAACTCGCGTCGCATGTGGAGCCATCAGTGTAGACACGCCCGCGCCGAATCAAGCGGTGCAATTTCGAAGCCTTGACTCCGGAGCGAACATCCCAGCCAAGCGCGTCGCGCGGATTGGCTCGACGAATGTGCGCTCCGCGCGGGCAGTGAAAACCATCGTAGTCGGCCAGTCGATATCGGAAGTCATTCGGATGCCGGTCCGGGTCTGGCGGACTGCCGGGCTCGGTGACCAGCGGCTTGCCATCTTGGGTGCGTCCAATCATCTTCTCGTGATCCGCGAGCGGGTACTGCTGAAACTTTGCCACGTGCTGCTCGATCTGCCTGACGGCCATATAACTGCCGTTGCGTGCGAAGCGCGCGCCGCTTCGTTCGGCAAAATCCTGCCACCCCACGACATCTGGGGAATAGGACCGCTCACCGTACGAGTTGGCGTGGCCGAGAATGAATTCGCCGGCTTTCACGACGTCGTCCTCGAAGCTCGCTCCCCCGCGAGCGCGCCGCTTGTCCAATAATTCCGACTTCATCAATTCGGCAATGATCGGCTGTCCTATGCCATCTTTGAAACCGAACGGCTCCGTGCCCGTCCGAAGGTAGTAGGGACACGTGTGAATCACTTCGACGATACCCAGGCCCCAAGCTTCGGGCTGGGTCATATCGACCAGAGCAGTGGTGCCATCGAAAGGCTGCGACTGATAGTGCGCCGCAAGAACATGCACTTCTTGGAATGGTGCTGCCGCGGTATCACCCCATTTCCACTTCCGGTTTCGATCACCGAGCAGCGGCTCTCGAGCCGGATCGGCCATTCCGTTCGTGAACGACGTCGGGAACGGAAAATCCGCCTGCTCGGTCACTTCCAGCGCGCGCAATCCGGCGTAGCTGAACGCGAGCACGACGGCTTCTTCAATCTCGGCCTTGTTCTCATCGGCGACGGTCTTGATCAGTTTCGAATCCAGCAATTGTGCGAGCCAGGAACGCACCAGAACTGGGTCCTGAATGCGCAGCAGCAGAAAGCGGCAGTGGGCCGCGCGTTTAAAGCCCCCGCGCACGATCGCCTGCACGTCGGTCCCGTCGCGCTGGAGGTCAAATTGGCTCTTCATGATTCCAGCGCACGCATCATTTGGTCATCCTTGACGGGTGTCCGCAAGCCGAACAGAGATTCGCGCAGGCGCGTTGCCCGTCCGACGTCCTGTGCAGAGTAATCGTAAGCCGTGAAGCGGTAGATGTGCGGCAGCATGCTGTCGCGTGCGTACGCTTTGAACCATTGCTCGTACTTGCATCCGGCAAAAATAACCAAGCGCGTCGGTGGAAACTTGCGCTCGCGCGTGACTTCAGGGTGCCCCGCAAGCGCGGCGGGCCGGGGGCGCAATACAGTCCAACGCCAGAACAGATTGATGCCTTCCGACGTACCGTTGATGAATTCGTCGAGGTAGCCGCCGAACGAGCCGTCATAGTTGCTGCAGAAAAGGAACCGGCGCCGGTTGTCGATCAAGTGCCAGTGTGCAAAGCGGATACCGTCCGCGTTTGCCAGCCTGCCGTTCACGAAGATCGTGTGCCCGAGGTACGTCACGAGCCACAGATAGAAGCGCAGCATCGAGCCGTGAAACCAATAGGGCCTGCGGATGTCGGTCACGCTCAGCATATGCGCCGGTTTGCGTTCCTTGGCCAGACGCGCTTCGCATTCATCAATCGTCGGATGTACCTGATGCGCGGCCGGCAGTTTGTCGTCGTCGTAGTCGTCGAGCTGGTCCATGCGGCCGGCGCGCTCCTGCTTTACAAATGGCGGCACCCGAACGCGTGTGATCAACCAATACGCCGCGACGCTGAAAATTATCAGCACCATCAGGACGATCGCGTCGATCGCGGGCATCCCGAGCACCGTACGTTGATGCAGTTCGGGATACACGCCGAATTGCATCGACGCGCCGTACGCGACCAGCGCGCCCAACAGGCAGTGCGTTGCCCATGCGAACAGCAGCGTCAGCGCGATCGCCATACCGAACACAGCCCGCCGTCCCAGGAACGGGGGGCAGATCAGCAATGCCACCAGGAATGCCAGCGCCATTGCGCTCCATGCGGCCGCAACTCCGAACAGCGCCAGCACAGCGCTGCGCACCAGCACCACAAGCGCCCCGATAAGACCAAGAAACGCCACCGGCCAAAAGTACAAATATATTAGGCTGATGGCGAGCAGCACCATGCCAAAAACGAGCACCATGAACGCGGCGACCGTGACCGAGCGGATGATCGATACCGCCCACGTTGCGATCCATGCGATCAAGACCACCGCGATCACCGTCGTGATAATCGCCCGCATTGCGTAAGGGTAAGTCGCGCCGAAGATGGCTGGCGTTTGCAAAACCGTCGTCCACTTGACGGGCGGCAGCACGATGACGATGGCCAGCGCAACAAGCCCGATGCCGGCGATAATCGCCAATACGGTGACGACGAGCCATAGCAGCGGCAGTCCTAGGCGACCCAGAGCGAGGATCGGACGCAGCACCGGCGTCACCCGCGGCGAGCGCCAGAACGACCGTGGCGCGGGTTCGGCGGCCCAACGGTATTGCTCCTGATCGGCGGCCCATTTGGCGACCGCTTGAGCCAGCGACGCGCGATCGTCCGCATCTGGCGAATGGAGTCGCTGATGGAGCTCGTCGCGCGCTGTCTCGAACAACTCTCCCTCGCTCAGAATCTGCGCGACGTTGCGATCGCGCGCGCCGACAAATCCGCCGCTCGCACGATTGACGTGCGACAAGAGAAAGTCCCGAAGCCAGTTTCGCTGCACCAGCTCGGAGGCGCCGCTGCCGCCGCTCCAGAACGCGCCGTACACGAGCCACAATTCCTGGAAACCGTTCTGCACCAGCAACTCGATCACACGCGCCGGGGGTAAGCGATCGTCGACCACGAGCTCCAACATCAGCGACGGCAATCTGGGCTCGTCCGGGCACCCCGGCAGCACTGCCGCCGATGCGAAGTGCACGCGCCTTACACGCAGGAACAGCGCATCGAGCCCGCGCAGCACGCTTTGCAGTTCCGGTAGCGATACCTGCTGCGGCGGAGTGATGATGCAGATCATCTGCTCAGCCACCATCGTCGAACCTTAGTCGAAACTTGCAGACAATCGGGCCGTCGTACTTCATACGCGCAAGCCGCGAGCCCCATCGCAGACGCGGCAGCGTCAACAATCCAGCGAGCGCGCTGACCAGAATTTCGACGACGTGGTCCCGCGCGATGCAGACGCGCTCGCTCATGCCGAACATCAGATATCGGTCTCCTGGTGCTTTGAACTCGCGGCCTGGCTGATAGATCGCAGGGTCAGCGCTGCCTTCCTCCACCGCCGAGTCATCGAACAGTGCACCGATGATCAGAAGAACCATCTGCGATCCCGCTGCCACGAATACCGGAAACTCAGTGCCGATATCGAACAGCGTGTCGCGCGGAACGTCGCGCTTCAGAATCGGAAATGGCGGTCGAAACCGCAACAGTTCGAGTACGTGGTCGCGCAGAAGCTTTCTGAAACCGGGATGAGTCCATGCATCCGCGCCGTGTTGACGCGCCTGCGACGCCAAATCGTTCAATTCGCGTCGCCGGCTGAACAGCTCCTGCATTATCAATGCGCCGGCCTGCACCGTCGCGGGATGAGCGACCCACAGCAAACCGGCGGCGTTGCGCAGAATGGCCGCCTCATTGCCCGGCTCCTCACGCGCCCAGTGCCGCGCTAACTCCGGCAGCACGGAGGCAAGGCGGCGATTCAGACCGGCCGCTGCGGCTTCGGCGCGCGCGCGCACAGCCGGGGTCGCGCTGGAGCCCGTGATCAACTGCGCGCCGAGAATGCGCAGTTCGTCGACCACCAGTGGTGACGGCCGCCCGTCTTCCAATGAGAACGCGCGGCTCGCGGC
>JBGSWX010000512.1:0-1766 GCA_041751695.1 Burkholderiaceae bacterium
TAGCAGGGTGCTGAAAAACTCATATTAAAGGGATCGACACGGTGATCTGGTCGTACTAGGATGCTCCCAACGACTGGGAAGGGAGCGAACCGATGCGAGGCGACGATCTGCGACACGAATCGATGTTCAGCTATCTCACGCCGGAAGCGCGCGTCCGGCCGGACCATCCGCTCCGGCCGATTCGGCGGATGACCGATGTCGCGTTGCAGCGGTTGTCGCGCCGTTTCGATCGGTTGTACTCGACGACGGGTCGCCCGTCGATCCCGCCCGAGCAGTTGTTGCGCGCGCTGTTGCTGCAGCTGCTGTACAGCGTCCGCAGCGAGCGTCTCCTGATGGAGGAGTTGGATTACAGCGTCCTCTATCGGTGGTTTGTGGGGCTGAGCCTCGACGATGCGATTTGGGACGCGACGACGTTCACCAAGAATCGCGACCGACTGCTCGACGGCGATATCGCCACCGCGTTCTTTACCGAAGTGCTGGCCGCGATCAAGGCCGAGGGGTTGCTGTCGGATGAGCACTTCACCGTGGACGGCACGTTGCTGGAGGCGTGGGCGAGTCACAAGAGTTTCCGGCCGAAGGGCCGCGGGCAGACCCCGCCTGACGGTCCGAAGAATCCGACCGTGAATTTCCACGGGCAGACCCGCCGCAACGACACGCATGCGTCGACCACCGATCCCGACGCGCGGCTCTATAAGAAAGCGAGCGGGCACGAAGCGAAACTCGCGTATCTGGGCCATCTCCTGACCGAGAATCGCCACGGCTTGATCATGGACGCGGCCGTCACGCGGGCGACGGGCACCGCCGAACGCGACGCCTCGATCCGGATGCTTCGGGATCTGCCGCCCACGACGCAGCGCCGCACCGTCGGCGCGGATAAGTTGTTTGACACGCGGGCCTGGGTCGCCGACGTGCGCGCGCTGGGCATCACGCCGCACGTCGCGCAATATGTGCGGCCGCGCGGCGGGAGTGCCATCGACCAACGCACGACCCGGCATCCCGGCTACACCGTCAGCCAACGCAAGCGCAAGCTGATCGAGCAAGTCTTCGGCTGGATGAAAACCGTCGGCTTGTTTCGAAAACTGCGGCATCGTGGCCACCGTCGGGTCGCCTGGATGTTTACCTTCGGCGCCGCCGCGTACAACTTGGTGCGCTGGCGCAATCTCGTGGCGCAGCCGGTGTGAGCACGAGGGTCCGCAGGGGATTTGAATCATCACGATGACGACATCACTATTCACCGGCGAAGGAATTCTGTGCTGAACCTCAGTTTTTCAGCACCCTGCTAGGAGCGCGCGAACATAGGCGTATTTGAGCCACGCGGGTTCTCTTAAGCAGCGACGTGGGTGCAGTCAGCACCCACCACGCATGGCATGGAGGCTAAAGCGCGCTCTCTCACCCGACACGATGATGCCAATGGCTCAGTCGGCGCATCGTGCACGCAGGCGCAGCGGCGGATTCACACCAGTGCCGGCAGTCTCGTCCAACAGAACAGGAGCTCAGACGGGACTCGTCAGAGGTGTGACCATGAACCGAAGGCAGATGCTGAAAAACGGCGTGGGCGCGGTGGCGGCGACTTTGGCGTTGCGCACTGAACTGGGCGCGATGGTGTCGAACACAAGCCAGGCGCTCGTGGGTGAGGAACTCCACGTCAACCCCGCGACAGGCAACGACTCAGCCGCGGGAGGACGGCCAGCCCCGCTTCGCACGCTGGCGTCGCTGACCGGCTGGCCGGTGGACGACGTGCGGCGGAAGATGCCGAAAGTGGTGGC
>JBGSWX010000513.1:0-5622 GCA_041751695.1 Burkholderiaceae bacterium
CGCGCGTGGGCAGCAACGATTCGATGCGCTCGAGCACCGCGGCCAGCCGCTGCACGGTTGCGTCGGTAGCGTCGCGCGTCACGATCGGTAATCGGCGTTAATCGAAACGTAGTCGTGCGACAGGTCGGCCGTCCAAACCGACGTGGCTTCACTGCCGCGTCCCAGCTGCAGACGCACGACAATTTCGGACTTCTTCATCACGCGCTGGCCGGCCTCTTCGCGATATGCCGGATGCCGACCACCGTCGCGCACCACGTACACATCGTCCAGATGCATTTGAACACGCGCTGGCTCGAGGTCGTCAATGCCGGCGTAACCGACGGCCGCCAGTATTCGTCCGAGGTTCGGATCGGATGCGAAGAATGCGGTCTTGACCAACGGGGAATGCGCGACGGCGTAAGCAATACGCGAGGCTTCCTCCTCGCTTGCCGCCTGCTCGACGCGCACCTCGATGAACTTGGTCGCGCCTTCGCCGTCGCGCACGATCGCGTGCGCGAGCTCACGTGCCAGTTCGGTCAATGCGTCGCGAAAAGCAACGTACGAGTCAGCACTTTCAGATTCGATTCGTGACGGCCCGCGACCGGTTGCGATCACGACGAAGGAATCGTTGGTCGACGTGTCGCCGTCGATGGTGATTCGATTGAAGGATCGGTCGGCCGCGTGTTGCGTCAAACGCTGTAGCATCGAAGGCGGGATATCAGCGTCGGTTGCGATAAAGCCGAGCATCGTCGCCATGTTCGGCCGAATCATTCCTGCGCCTTTGGCGATCCCGGTCAACGTCACGCTGTTCCCGCCGATGCGGACCTGGCGAGATACCGCCTTGGACACCGTGTCGGTCGTCATGATCGTTTCAGCCGCTTGCGACCAATGATCTGCCGCAAGCCGGTCGACCGCCTGCGGCAGTCCTGCAATCAACCGATCGACGGGCAGCGACTCCATGATGACGCCGGTCGAAAATGGCAGCACCTGCCTTGCATCGCAGCGGATCAACCCCGCCAACGCGTCGCAACTCGCGCGTGCAGCGGCAAGACCGGGCTCACCGGTGCCCGCATTGGCGTTGCCCGTGTTGACGAGTAACGCGCGCGCGCTCTTATTGGCCGCCAGATGCTGGCGACACAGCAGCACCGGTGCTGCGGCAAAGCGATTCTGAGTGAATACGCCGGCTACGCTCGCGCCCTCATCGATGCGCACGACCAGCAGATCCTTGCGATTGGGCTTGCGAATCCCCGCTTCGGCCCAGCCAAGTTCAATGCCATCAACAGGAAACAGCAACCTCGGATCAGGACTTCGAAGGTTGACCGCCATCTGGTGATCAGTGGTCGGTGAACGATCAGGCCAGCTTGCCGTGACACTGTTTATATTTTTTTCCCGAACCGCAAGGGCACGGATCATTGCGACCGATCTTCTCTCCAAAGCGACGCACCGGCTGAGCCTTGGCTTCTTCTTGATCCGGCAGCGTCAGTTGTTCGACTGCCACCGGCTCGTCGGACACGCCGAGGCCGAACTCAGAATGCTGCGCTTTCGCCAGCTCGGCCCGGCGCTCGCTCTCGGCTTCGATCTGCTGCTCGGCCTGCTGGATTTCTTCCTGCGTCTGAACGCGGACATTCATCAGGACGTGCACGACGTCGGCACGCACGCGATCGAGCAGTGAGCCGAACAGCTCGAACGCCTCGCGCTTGTATTCCTGCTTCGGTTGCTTCTGCGCATACCCGCGCAAATGAATACCCTGGCGCAACGCATCCAATGCGGTCAGGTGCTCGCGCCATGCCTCATCAAGCGAATGCAGCATGCGCATGCGCTCGAAGCCCGCAAACGACTCGTGGCCGACAATCGACACCTTGGCTTCGTACGACTCCGCCGCTGCCTTCAACACGCGCGCGAGCAAGTCCTCGTCGGTCAACGACTCATTGGATTCGAGCTCGCTTTTCAGCGGCACCGTGAGCTGCCAATCGTTGGCCAGAGCGGCTTCCAATCCGCCGATGTCCCATTGCTCCTCGACCGACTCGGCCGGAACGTACTCGCGAAACATGTCGGTGAAGTAGCCGGTGCGCAGGTTCGTCACCATCTCGCCGGTGTTATCGGTCTCCAGAATGTCGTTGCGCAGCCGATAGATCTCGCGCCGCTGATCGTTGGCCACGTCGTCGTATTCCAGCAATTGCTTGCGGATATCGAAGTTGCGCGCCTCGACTTTGCGCTGCGCGCTTTCGATCGAGCGCGTCACCATGCCGGCTTCGATCGCCTCGCCCTCGGGCAGCTTCAGCCGGTCCATGATCGCCTTCATCCGATCGCCCGCAAAAATTCGCAGCAGCGAGTCTTCCATCGACAGGTAGAAGCGCGAGGCGCCCGGGTCGCCCTGCCGGCCCGAGCGGCCACGCAGCTGATTGTCAATCCGACGCGACTCGTGTCGTTCGGAACCGATGATCTTCAATCCTCCGGCGCCGACCACACGGTCGTGCAGCGATTGCCATTCATCGCGCAGCTTGTCAACCTTCGGTCTCTTGGCGGAATCCTCCAAAGCGGCATCGGCTTCGACAAACTGCATCTGCTTTTCGACGTTGCCGCCGAGCACGATATCGGTGCCGCGCCCCGCCATGTTGGTCGCGATCGTGATCACCTGCGGGCTGCCCGCCTGGGCGACGATTTCGGCTTCCTTTGCGTGCTGCTTGGCGTTCAGCACCTGGTGCGAAAAGCCCTCTTTCTTCAACAGGTTCGAAAGCAGCTCCGAGTTCTCGATCGACGTGGTGCCGACCAGCACCGGCTGGCCGCGCTCGACACAGTCCTTGATGTCTTCGATGATCGCAACGTACTTTTCTTTCAGCGTGCGGTACACCTTGTCCTGCGAGTCGATGCGGATCATCGGCCGGTGCGTAGGGATCACGACCGTTTCGAGCCGGTAAATCTCCTGAAACTCGTACGCCTCGGTATCCGCGGTGCCGGTCATGCCCGCGAGCTTGCCGTACATGCGGAAGTAGTTCTGAAACGTGATCGACGCGTAGGTCTGGTTTTCCGCCTGGATCGGCACGCCCTCCTTGGCTTCGACCGCCTGGTGCAATCCTTCGGACCAGCGCCGGCCCACCATCATGCGGCCGGTGAATTCATCGACGATCACGATCTCGCCGTTTTGCACCACGTACTGCTGATCGCGATGAAACAGCGAGTGCGCGCGCAACGCGGCGTTCAGGTGATGCATCAGGATGATATTGGCGGGCGAATACAAGCTCTCGCCTTCGGCCAGCATCCCCATGCGCGTCAATATCTCTTCGAGCTTTTCGTGCCCGCTCTCCGAGATGTGGACTTGATGCGCCTTTTCGTCGACCCAGTAGTCGCCTTCGCCTTTTTCGTCGCCTTGCCGCGACAGCAGTTTCGGAATTTCGTTGACGCGCACGTACGTTTCGGTGTGATCCTCGGCCGGGCCCGAGATGATCAGCGGCGTGCGCGCTTCATCGATCAAGATCGAATCGACTTCGTCGACGATGCCATAGTGAAGCCCGCGCTGGCGCCGGTCGACCGCGGCGTATTCCATGTTGTCGCGCAGGTAATCGAAGCCGAATTCGTTGTTGGTGCCGTAGGTGATGTCGGCCGCGTACGCCACGCGCTTTTCTTCGGTGGCCTGCTGCGACACGATGACGCCGACAGTCAAGCCGAGGAATCGATAGATCTTGCCCATCCAGTCGGCATCGCGCGCCACCAGATAGTCATTGACGGTGACGATATGCACGCCCTTGCCGGCCAGCGCGTTCAAGTAGGCAGGCAGCGTCGCCGCCAGCGTCTTGCCTTCTCCCGTACGCATCTCGGCAATCTTGCCGGAATGCAACACCATGCCGCCCACCAGCTGCACGTCAAAGTGCCGCATCGACAGCGTGCGCTTGGCCGCCTCGCGGACCACTGCGAATGATTCAGGCAGGATGTCGTCGAGCGTCTCGCCCTTGGCCAGCCGCTCACGAAACTCGCTCGTCTTTGCTTTCAGTGCCTCGTCGGAGAGCGCCTCGATCGCAGGCTCGAGCGCATTGATGCGTTCGACGTTACGGTCGTACGTCTTGAGCAGGCGCTCGTTGCGGCTGCCAAAAACCTTGGTCAGAATTCCGGAGATCATTCAGGCAATCTGGGGGCGGCGCTCGCACAGGCAAGTTTCGCCGTGCGTCGCGAAAGCGAAAATTATGTCACAGGGTCACTGCGGCGACCGCACCGCGGTCATCAACGAGGAGCGCCTACTTCGAGCTGGCTGCAAGAGCCTTTTGATCTACCCGCGGAGAGCTGGCGGCGTGTTGTTGCAGCGGGTTGTCTTTTGCGAACAGGAACTTGGCCGGGTTCTGCGCGACCCCTTTATGGTGCACCTCGAAGTGCAGATGCGGACCGGTTGAGCGACCGGTGGAGCCGACTTCCGCGAGCTTCTGGCCGCGCTTGACAATGTCGCCCGGAGCGACGTTCAGCCGGCTCGCGTGCGCGTAGCGCGTCAGCATCGAGTTGCCGTGCTCGACTTCGACGACGTTGCCCCATACGTGGTGATATTCGGCCAGCACGACAACGCCACCGGCGGCTGCGTGAATCGGCGTGCCGGAGGGCGCCGCGAAGTCGATTCCCGAGTGGTGCGACATCTCGCCCGAAAACGGGTCGGAACGCCAGCCGAAGCCTGACCCGATAAAGCCGTCGGACACCGGCTTGCTGTGCGGCAGCAGTGCTTGGCGAACCTGCTGAGCCAGCAACTCGGCTTCAATCACGCTTAGATAATCCGCACGCTGGTCGACGCTGTGCGAAAGCTGCTTCAACTCCACGTTGAGATCGCGCAATGTCATCGCGTCGCCATGGGCCCGCGCGCCGCCGCGACCCGGTAACTGGGCAAAGCGGAATTCCTCCGGCCGAATGCCGGCGGCTTTGGACACACGCTCACCGACTGCGTCGAGCCTGATCAATTGAGCTTGTACTTCGCCAAGCTTGCGTGCGAGTGCCGTGACGGTGTCGCGCGCAAGTTGATCTTTGCGCTCTGTCTCACCGCGCGTCACAAAGGAAACGAGATCAGACAAAATCGGAATACGGAAATTGGATGCGGCGCGGACCGTGAGAAACGAGAAAGTGCCCGACAGCAGCAGCACGCCAACGGCCAGCGTAGTCAAAGCAACCAGCGCGTGACGGCGCGTAATGCTGAGCGTAAGGGCACGCGCCAGCCGCTTGTCCACCACTATGATCTGCACCCTGCGCCCTCCCGGCTTGCTGCTTGATGCCTCACCCCGTGCCCACCACCCCTCGCCTGCTCGCCGCCGTCCTGCGCGACTCGCCTGAAGCGGCTTGCCTGCTCGCCCGCTGGGAAGCAACCCAGCGAGCTGCGCTGGCCATTGCTCCGACCTGTCGCTCCATCGTCGGCGTCGATCCACTGGCGCCCGGCGTGTGCGAACTGCGTGGCGAAATCCTCTGGCTTAGCCTTCCCTCACCGTCAGCTTCGGCCAAACTACGGCAAGCAACGCCGCGTCTGTTATCAAGTCTGGTGGCCGATGGGTTACGAGTCTACGAGATCAAGACGCGAGTACAACCCGCCGTCACGTCTTACCCTGGAGACGGGACGGTCACACCCTCAAGTCACCCAAGTCCGGATATGGCGTGGCCGGGCAACGACGACCGCGCGGCCGT
>JBGSWX010000514.1:0-3086 GCA_041751695.1 Burkholderiaceae bacterium
CGAAATGCCCGCGAGCTTCAATCCCATCTCGACGCCCGCCAGGGTGCCGCACAGCATCAGCTCGTTGAAATAACCCAGATGCCCGATGCGAAACACCTTGCCCGACACTTTGCCGAGCCCCTGGCCGAGCGACATGTTGAAGCGCTCGAGCACGATCTTGCGGAATGCATCGGCGCTATGGCCATCGGGCACGATGATCGCCGTCAGTGCCGAGCTGTATTCGGCCGGATTCACGCACAGAATCTCGAGGCCCCAGGCGCGCACGGCGCGGCGGGTCGCTTCGGCCAGGCGATCGTGGCGCGCGAATACCTGCGGCAAGCCCTCGGCAAACAGCATCTCGAGCGCCTCGTGCAGGCCGTAGAGCAAATTGGTCGCAGGCGTGGAAGGAAAATAGCCACTCGCATTGGCCGCGATCATTTCCTTCCACTCCCAATACGCGCGCGGCAGCTTGGCGTGCTCCGATCCAGCGAGCGCCTTCGCGCTGATCGCGTTGAAGGCCAAACCCGGCGGCAGCATCAACCCTTTTTGCGAGCCGCCGACGGTGACATCGACGCCCCATTCGTCATGCCGGTAATCGATCGAGCCGAGCGACGAGATGGTGTCGACCAGCAGCAGCGCGGGGTGGCCGACGCGATCGATCGCCGCGCGAATCGGCGCAATCGGCGTCGTTACGCCGGTCGATGTTTCGTTATGCACGACGCACACCGCCTTGATCGCTTGCGCCGTGTCGGCGCGTAGCCGCTTCTCGATTTCTGCCGGATTAGCACCCTGGCGCCAGTCGCCCGGCATGAAATCAACGACCAGCGACATTCGCTCGGCCAACCTCTTCCACAAGACTGCGAACTGGCCGGTTTCGGCCATCAAAACGCGATCACCGGGTGACATCGTGTTGACCAGCGCCGCCTCCCAAGCACCGGTGCCCGACGCCGGATAGATCACCACATCGCGCTCGGTCTGGAACACCCGTTTGATCCCGGCGAGCACGGCCTTGCCGAGAACGGCGAACTCGGGGCCGCGATGGTCGATCGTGGGCCGATCCATCGCGCGCAGCACGCGATCGGGCACATTGGTCGGACCGGGAATCTGCAGAAAGTGGCGGCCGGACGGGTGGCTGTCGAGTTCGAGCATCGGATGCCTTTCAAGAAGCGAACAATCCTGGCGACCCGCATCCTAGCGAACCGCGTGCCCACTGCCGCCAGCGGCTATATTGGCCACGCATGCATACCCCTGCAAAGCCGCTGGTGTTCCATCCGCCGCGGGCAGATACAGAACTCGCGTCTCGACTGCGCGGCGCGGTGCAGGGCGATGTGCTGTTCGATCGCGCATCGCGCGGGCGTTACTCGACCGATGCGTCGATCTATCAGATCGAGCCCGTGGGCGTACTGATTCCCAAAACGCAGGAGGACGCGCGCGCGGCGATTGAAATCTGCCGCGAGCTGCGGGTGCCGATTCTGGCGCGCGGTGCCGGCAGCTCGCAGTGCGGGCAGACTGTTGGCGCCGCGCTGGTGATCGACCACAGCAAATACCTGAACGCAGTCGTGTCGTTCGACAAGGACGCGCGCACCGTCACCGTCGAGCCCGGCATCGTGCTCGACGCGTTAAACGCGTGGCTGCGGCCGCATGGCTTGTGGTTTCCGGTCGACGTCAGTACGTCGGCGCAGTGCACGCTGGGCGGCATGGCCGGCAACAACTCGTGCGGCTCGCGCTCGATCGCGTACGGCAACATGGTGCACAACGTGGTCGCGATCGATGCGCTGCTGGCCGACGGCACCGAGGCGTGGTTCGGGCCCGAAGCAGAGATGTCCAATGGATCGCCGCGCATCAACAAGCTGCTCGAAGAGCTGCGCAGCATCGCCGTGCGCGAGTGGGACGAGATCGAACGCAACGTGCCCAAGGTGATGCGTCGAGTCGGCGGCTACAACCTCGACATCTTCCTGCCGCAAAGCGAACGCCCGTACACCACCGATGGCAGCGTCAACCTGGCGCATCTGCTGGTCGGTAGCGAAGGCACGCTGGCGTGGACGAGCGCGCTCACGCTGCAGCTCGCGCCGTTGCCGGCGCAGCGCACCTTGGGTGTCGTCAACTTTCCAACGCTGTACCGGGCCATGCAGTGCGCGCAGCACATCGTGAAGCTGGAACCGTCGGCCGTCGAGCTGGTCGACCGCACGATGATCGAGCTCGCCCGTAGCAATCCGGCATTCCAGCCTGTCATCCAGGCAGCTCTGATAGGCGAGCCGGAAGCGATTCTGCTGGTGGAATTCAGCGATGAGGATGCGCGGCAGCGTCTCGATGATTTGGTCGCGTTAATCGCCGACCTCGGTCTGCCGAATCAGGTCGTTCGCATGACCGACGCGGCGTCGCAGAAAGCATTGTGGGAAGTACGCAAGGCAGGGCTCAACATCATGATGAGCATGCGCGGCGACGGCAAGCCGGTGTCGTTCATCGAAGACTGCGCGGTCCCGCTCGAACACCTGGCCGACTACGTTGCGCGCCTGACGGAAGTGTTCGCAAAGCACGGCACGCGCGGCACGTGGTACGCGCACGCCTCGGTCGGCACGCTGCACGTTCGACCCGTTCTCGACATGCGACGCGGCGATGCGACAAAAATGCGCGCGATCGCCGAAGAGGCGTCCGGGATGGTGCGCGAATACAAGGGCGCGTTCTCGGGCGAGCATGGCGATGGGCTGGTGCGCAGCGAGTGGATCGCGTGGCAGTTCGGCCCGCGCCTGACGCGCGCGTTCGAAGAGATCAAGTCGTTGTTCGACCCCGATGGCCTGATGAACCCCGGCAAGATCGTCAAGCCGAGCAAAATGGATGACGCGCGGCAGTTTCGTTATCCGCCCGGGTATCGAATGCAGCCACTGCAAACCGCGCTCGATTGGTCGGCGTGGGACGTACAGAACGATCCAGTATCGGAGGCGCTGACCGCGCCGGGCAGCGGCGGCGATCCCGCCCACGGTTTCGGCAAGGCCGTCGAGATGTGCAACAACAACGGCCACTGCCGCAAGTTCGACGCCGGCACGATGTGCCCGAGCTTTCGTGCAACCCGCGACGAAGAGCACCTGACGCGCGGCCGCGCGAACACG
>JBGSWX010000515.1:0-1885 GCA_041751695.1 Burkholderiaceae bacterium
GGATCCAGAGCTTGAGCGGTTGTTCGAGGTGGTGTCCGGCTATTTCGGGCTGCTGTCCGAACCGACCCGCCTCAAAATCCTGAACGCGATCTGCGAAGGCGAGTTAAGCGTGTCGGAGATTGTCGAGCGGGTCGAGTCGACCCAGACCAATGTGTCCCGGCATTTGAACCTGATGTACGGCAAAGGCGTGCTCAAGCGCCGCCGCGAAGGGGCGATGACGTTTTATTCGATCGCGGATCGGAACGTCGTCACTCTCTGCCGAGCTGCGTGCGTGCAGATGGCAAGCCAGATCGACGAGAAGTCGGTTTCGAATAGGGCGCTGAAGAGCTTCATGCAGCGCGCATGACATCGCGCGTGACGCCCCCTGCGATCGGCCGCGTCATTGCAGCGCCGGAAAATCATCTTTCGGCGGTGCAGTTGCTTGCCTCGCGTGGCTCCCGGCGCGCATTCATGCGCAGTGGCGTAGCAGCGAGTGCTTTGGCCGCGAGTGCCGGTGTAGTAGCGCAATCCGGCACCGGCACGCTGGTGCCGCCGTGGACGCGCTCTCTCGGCGCGCCCGTTGTTGCGACCGGCTATGGTCTGCCGTCGAAGTACGAGGCCAATGTGCAGCGCCGGCAGAGTCCGGGACTGACGCCACAGCCGCAGGCGAGCATCAGCTTCACTCCGCTGCAGAACTTGTTCGGCATCATCACGCCGAGTGGTGTGCACTTCGAGCGCCACCACTCGGGTATGCCGACGGTTGACCCGGAGCAACACCGTCTGATGATTCACGGCCTGGTCAAGCGGCCGCTGATGCTGACGATGGACGACGTGATGCGCTTTCCATCGGTGTCGAGGATTCATTTCATCGAATGCGGCGCCAACGGCGGCATGGAGTGGGCCAACGTCGCGGTTCCCACGGTGCAGTACACGCACGGCATGCTCGGGTGCTCTGAATTCACCGGCGTGCTGCTGTCGACGTTGCTCGATGAAGTCGGCGCCGACCGCAGCAAGGGAAGGTTCGTGCTGGCCGAGGGCGCCGATGGCTCCGCACTGACGCGCACGATCCCGATGGAGTTTGCGCTTAACGACGTGATGGTCGTCTACGGGCAGAACGGCGAGATGCTGCGCCCGGAGAATGGCTACCCGCTGCGGCTGCTCGTTCCCGGCGTGCAAGGGGTGTCGAGTGTGAAGTGGCTGCGCCGGCTCGAAGTCGGCGATAAGCCGTGGAACACGCGCGAAGAGTCGCTGCACTACATCGACCTGTTGCCCGACGGCACGCATCGGCAGTACTCCGGCGTTCAGGAAGTCAAATCGGTCATCACGATGCCCTCGGGTGGGCAGAAGCTGGTCGGTAAGGGCTACTACCAGATCACCGGCCTCGCATGGTCCGGCCGTGGCAAGGTCAAGCGCGTCGACGTCTCGGTCGATGGCGGACGCAACTGGCAGTCCGCGCGCTTGCAGGAGCCGGTGCTGACGAAAGCGCTGACGCGCTTTCGTCTTGATTGGAGCTGGGACGGTGCGCCTGCGCTGCTTCAGAGCCGCGCCGTCGACGAAACGGGCCATGTGCAACCGACCATCAATCAACTACGCGCAGTGCGCGGCGTGCGTTCGATCTATCACAACAACGCGCTGCAGACGTGGCGCGTGCAGCCCGACGGCGAAGTGTGGAATGTTCAATTGGCGTAGCGCACTGGCACTTGTGCTGATCGCAGCGGCGTTGACCGCGGAAGCGCAGCAAGCGCTGCGCTACGGCCTCGGGCGCGCGCCGACGCCGCAGGAAGTCGCCGCGTGGGACATCGATGTGCGGCCCGACGGTCACGGATTGAAGAAGGGCAAGGGCACGGTGGCGCAGGGTCAGAAAATTTACGACGCGCAGTGTGCGAGCTGTCATGGCACGTTCGGC
>JBGSWX010000516.1:0-3548 GCA_041751695.1 Burkholderiaceae bacterium
GGCAGGCGCTGATGTCGCCGGCACTGCGGGGGGTCGCGAGCGTGTTGATCGCGGCGGCGCTCGCGGTATTTGGCTCGGCTGCACACGCGCACTCGACCAGCACCGCCTACCTCGATGTCGACGCTGGCGTTGCTGGCGCACCAAGGCTGCAATGGCGCATCGCGTTGCGCGATCTCGACGCGCTGCTCGACCTGGACGCCAATCAAGACGGGCAATTGATCTGGTCCGAAGTGGCCGACCGCGCGAGCGACATCAACGCGCTGGCAGCGTCGAACGCAATCCTCAGGAGCGGCACCGCCGCGTGCACGCTGCGCTTGGACCCGCCGCGCCATGTGCGCCTGGCCGATACCGGCTACGCACAGCTCGACGGCGTAGCGACGTGCAACGGCGGCGGCCCGCTCACTATTGAATATCGACTGTTCGAAGGCATCGATCCTTCGCACCGCGCGCTGCTTACCCTGCGCGACGCGAATCAGCCACGCATTATCGAGCCCGGCGCCACAGTAAGCCTTGGGGGCACCAGCGCCGACGACGAGATGCCGAGCGGGTTCAGCGGCTTTCTGGCGAGCGGAATCGCCCACATCGTCGGCGGCTACGATCACGTGCTGTTCTTGCTTTGCCTGCTGCTGCCCGCCGTGCTGCAACGGCAAGACGGGCGCTGGGTAGCACGCGCGAACCTGACAAGCGCGCTGGTCGCCGTCATCTGGATCGCCACCGCATTTACGGTCGCCCACTCGTTGACGTTGGCGCTGGCGACATTCGACGTCGTTCGCATTCCGGCCAGCGTGATCGAACCGCTGATCGCGCTAACGATTCTGGCCACCGCAATCAACAACGTTTGGCCGTTCGTGACCAAGCGCATTGCCATGGTCGCGTTCGCGTTCGGCCTGATCCACGGCTTCGGCTTCGCCGAAGTGCTCGCGCCATTGTCGCTGCCGCGCGGCGAGCTCGCGTGGGCCCTGCTGGGATTCAACCTCGGCGTTGAAGTCGGCCAGCTCGCGATCGTCGGGAGCGCATTCTTCGTGCTTTCCACGCTGCGCCGCTGGTCAGGCTATCCGCGCTGGATCCTCGGCCTCGGCTCGATGCTGATCGCGATCGTCGCGGCGCTTTGGTTCATCGAGCGCGTGTTCGACGTGACGATCCTGGGCTTCTAGAAGATTCGCCTTGCGGCTCAGGCCGGCTGCGGCTGATCGACCAACCCGCGCTTGATCAACAGCGGCTCGACGGCGGGATCACGCCCGCGAAATGCGCGGTACGCGGCGCGCGGCTCGATCGTGTTGCCCGACGAGTACACGTATTTCAACAACCGTGCGGCCACTGCGGGGTCGAACGGATTGCCCGCTTCGACAAACGCGTCGTAGCCGTCCGCGTCGAGCACTTCAGCCCACATGTAAACGTAATAACCGGCCGCGTAACTCGAGCTCGAAAAGAGATGCGAAAAATGCGGCAACCGGTGCCGCAGAACCATCTCGCGCGGCATGCCCAGGCGGGCGAGCTCGTCCTTTTCGAACTGAGTGATGTCAACGCCATCGCCCGCCTGCGCGTGCAGCGCCATGTCGAGCAACGCGCACGCGGTGTACTCGACTGTCTCGAAGCCCTGATTGAAGCGCCGCGCCTTATGCAGACGAGCAATCAATTCGTCGGGAATCGGCGCGCCGGTGTCGATGTGCCGCGCGTGCTTCTTCAGCACTTCGGGCTCGAACGCCCAGTGTTCGAACAACTGCGACGGCAGCTCGACGAAGTCGCGCAGCACGCGCGTGCCCGACAGCCGCTCGTATGTCACCTGCGACAGCAGGCCGTGCAGCCCGTGGCCGAACTCGTGGAACAGCGTGCGGACGTCGTCGAGCGACAGCAGCGTCGGCGATCCCTTCGCAAAATTGTTGTTATTGACGACGATCGGCAGCACGTCGCCGTCGATGCGCGATTGCGAGCGATAGTGGCTCATCCACGCACCGCCGCGCTTGGTCGGCCGCGCGAAGTTGTCGTGCAGGAATACGCCGATCGGATACTCGCCGCGCCGTACTTCGTACACGCGCACGTCGTGGTGATACGCCGCGATGTCGGGCCGCCTGACAAACTCAATGCCGAATAATCGCTGCGCGCAGTCGAACGCGGCCTCGACCATTCGATCGAGCGAAAAATACGGCTTCACCATCGCGTCGTCGATGTCGTAGCGCGACTTGCGCACGAGCTCTGCGTAGTAACGCCAGTCCCAGGGCGCAATGTCTGCCGGCTCACCGCGAGCTGCCGTGATCGCGCGCAGCGCGCTGCATTCTTCGGCCGCCTTCGACTTCGCCGGCTCCCACACTTTTTCGAGCAGCTTCGCCACCGCCGCGGGTTTGCCTGCCATGCGATCGACCAGCGCATAGTCGGCAAAATTTGCGTAGCCGTTGAGCCGCGCCTGCTCAGCGCGCAGTTTCAGAATTTCGCGCGCGATAGGGCGGTTGTCGTGCGCGCCGTCGTTCTCACCGCGGCGCGTCCACGCTTTGAATGCGTGCTCGCGCAGATCGCGCCGCTCGGCGTGCGTTAGGAACGGCACCACCAACGAACGGCTCAGCGTGATCGCCGATGACCCCGGCCTGCCGCGCTCCGCACCTGCCTCGGCCGCAGCCGCCCGCACCGCATCCGGCAGACCTTTCAGATCTTCTTCGCTCTTCAGCCACAGGCACCAATCGGCTTCGTCGGCCAACACGTTCTGTGAAAAGCTGGTTTGCAGCTGCGCGAGGCGCTCTACGATCTCGCTCAATCGAACCTTCGCTTCGCTCGACAGTCGCGCTCCGGCGAGTACCGAATCCAGGTGCACGCGCTCGAGCAGGCGCAGCTGCTCGGCATTCAGCGACAGCGTCGCGCGCCTGGCGTGCAGCTCGTCGATGCGCGCAAATAATTTCTCGTCGAGCAGAATCGTGTTGTCGTGCGCGGCGAGCTTCGGCGCGATGTCGCGCTCGACCGCCTGCAATTCAGGCGACGTTTCAGAAGCGGTCAGGTTGAAGAACAACTGCTCGGTGCGAGTCAGCAGGCGGCCGCTGCGGTCGAGCGCGGCGATCGTGTTCTCGAACGTCGGCGCGACGGCTGCATTCGCGATGCGATCGATCTCGGCCCGATGCGCGGCCATCGCCTGTTCGAATGCAGGCGCGAATTGTTCGGCACGCACGCGCTCGAACGGCGGCAGTCCGAACGGTTCGTCCCAGGGCTGTAACAGCGGATTGTTGGGAGCGGTGGTTGTGGTCATCACAAAGAAAGGCGCTTGGCGTAGCCGCTAACGATACCGAATCGTCCGCTTGTCCGCGAAATACGCGGGAATTTCGGCCCGCTGTCGACAGACTTTAGGGCATGGTGGCGTGAAGTACCGCGTGTGCGGTTTACAAGCGTTTCGCTTTGTAACTTATCTTCTCCGATTACTGCATAGCCACGACATTCGCTGCCACGGATGGATTGGGAGAACACGATGGATCAAAAGCTTGCGCGCAACACGGCGCGTGTCCTGTTTGCCGCCGCAATCGCGGCCACCGCAGCAGGCATCACCGCCTGCGGCAGCGGCGGGTCGTCGC